>CAZRIB010000109.1:0-10587 GCA_964600035.1 uncultured Ardenticatenaceae bacterium
ATAATTGATAATGGATAATTGATAATGGATAATTGATAATGGATAATTGATAATGATCATTCACAAACCGACTGGTCGGTCTAAAACAGAGGATAGCATAATGCACCGGCAAAGGCGAGTGAGAAAGGCAGCGGGGTGATGGGGTGGCGGGGTGACAAGGTGACAAGGTGACAGGTCATTCTCAATTATCAATTATCCATTCTCAATTTTCTTCCGGTGCAGGCGTTGGTGTGGAAGAAGGAGCAGGTGTTGGAGAGGGAACAGGCGTTGGTGTCGGCACATACTCAAACTCAGTGGAAATAATCTCAAAACTGGTCTGTCCGGGGTAAATGGTCACTTCCCGGCGATACGTTCTATCCTCAAACGTCACCAGCAGTTCATACCGGCCAGCCGGTAAATCTGGCACAACAAAATTCTCGCGCCACACTTCATCCGACATCACAACGGGGCTGTATGTTTGCTGGGCACGAACGGCCGTTTCCACCCCCACTCCATCAGCCACATCTATCGGATTCACCACCACCCGCGCATACGGAATCATCTGCCCGCGTCTGTCCACAAACCGGCCAGCCAACGTCCCCCATCCCTCATAAGGAACCAGCCAAAGCGCCGGATTGCGGGCAAATGCATAAGCATTCTCACCAATGCGCACCTCCAGATGCAAATGTGGCCCGCTTACCTCACCAGAACTGCCCACACCGGCGATAAGCTGCCCCTGCTCCACATAATCCCCCTCCTGCACAAACAGCTCCAGCGTGTGGGCGTACAATGTGTAAACATCCTGCCCCTGCCACTGCCAGTCATGCTTGATGACGACGGTGTTGCCGTAATAATTGACGCCGTTTCTGGGACTGGGCAGTGGCCCGGCGTGAATGACAGTGCCGCTGCTGGCCGCCAAAATGGGTGTGCCTGTCTCGTTGGGAAAATCAATGCCGTGATGAATGCGATACGGCCGTAAATCGGGAATCTGCACATCATTGCCAAAGGGATACCATTCCAAATCATAATTGCGGTAGCCGGAGGGAATGGGGCGAATCAGCCAGTAGTGGTCATCCGGGGCAATAGAAAGTGGCACCTCAAACGTGGGCGGACGCTGTTCCGGCGGTTGGGACGGCCCCAAATCGCGTACCCAAAACTGCTGCGCTTCTTCCGGGCGGACACCGCTGTTTCCTGGTAAATAAACGGCCGTTGGCGTGGAGTTAACGGCCGGCTGGGGGCGATTATGCCCATCATCTCTGGAAACAGGTGTGCCACGCGTCCCGGAAACGGCCGTTTCACCGCCACCAGCTTCCCCAACAACCGGCAGTTCAGCCAAAGGCACAGGCGTTGGCGTTGGCCGCACATCCGCCTGACAGGCCACCATCCACACACAAAAAATAAAAACCAGCAAAAACCGTTTCTTCATAAAAGGCAAGAGAAGCCAGGCAGCAAAACATATAACCTGCCACCAGCTTTAATCGTCAATCTTTAATCTTCAATCTTCAATCTGAAGGGTCGGGCAAAATGCCAACCAATTCTTCGGGGGAATACAGTTCCAGCATGGCTTCAGACCACAACAGCCCTTGCCGGTTTTCAAACTGCCAAAAACGAATACCCTGGAAATAAGTGCGCCAATTGTCCAGCGCAGGCACACGCTGCCAGCCATAATCTGCGGCCAGTGCCGTAAAGTCCACGTAATACCCGGCAGGAATGGCATCTTTGGGTTTGCCACCCTCATCGTAATATTGAGGGTCTCCTTCAAACCGGGCGCGGAAATCCCAGGGCAGGTCACGCAAAGGCTGGCCTTGTGTGCCATCTTGTGCTTCTGTTTTTACGTAAACACGCCAAAATGTTTCTGTGCCGACATCTTCACGCACAACTTCAATGCGCGGCTCAAACGCCAGCACGTCCCGGTATGGCAGGTCAAAGGCGCGGCCGGCCTGGTGCCACGATTGGCGCGGCTGTCCCGGTAACGGCCGTTCATCCAGCGACGCAAACATCTGGTCCAGCCGCCCCAGCACATCCCAGCCTGCCTCTGCAATCAACCGCTCACGCAGCGCCAAAAAGGAATCATCCACCCGGTCATTCAAATAGGGCGAAGGCGCATTAACCGGTACCTGCTGAAGCAAAACTGGCGGCCCGGCAGGCGGCGGAGCAAACAAGGCTTCTTTGTACAATACCTGTGCCGTCTCGTCTTGGTCAATGTTCTCCAGCCGGGCTAACAAATCGGGGGTAAGTTGTACGGCCGTCCACGATGGACTGCCTTCTATACGCCCTTTGGCCTCAAAGACCTGCGGCGCAACACCCCATCCTTCCGGCGCAGTGCCCAGCAAATAGCCCCGTTCATCATTGTTATAAACCACCATCAGGGAACGGCCGTTTGGCGACCAAACCGCCCATTCCCCCTGCTGTCCAGCATTCAGCGGCTCACCAGCCGGTAAATAGTCGCCGTTTAACGGCAGCAGATAGACAAAAGGTGCAACACCAGACGCGTCATGGTAAGCCAGAAAACGGCCGTCTGGCGAAAAAACCGGCGCGTCCTCATACCGGTCAGGCGACTGCGTTACATTAAACGCCGCCTCATCCGTCACCTCATCCAGCGACAACACAAAAATATCCTTGTTGCCACTGCGCCAACTGACAAAAGCAATATGGCGGCCTCCCGGTGACCATACCGGATCATAATCCAGCGCATCATTCTCCGTCAGGCGGAAAGGCCCTTCACTGCCATCCGCCCGGACAATGTAAATGTCCATGTTATCGTTCTGGTACGATTCGTACACAAGCCACTGACTGTCTGGCGACCAGGCCGGGTTGCCATCATACCCCATATGGTTGGTTACCCGGCGCACTGTTTGCTCAGGCAAGTTGTAAACATAAAGTTCCCAATTGCCATCTCGCTTGGAAGCAAATGCCAATGATTGGCCGTCTGGCGACCAAGCGGGCTGAATGTCTGGCGCGGTGTGGCTGGTTAGCTGCACCGGCTCCCGCTGCCCAACAGGCATGATGTAAATGTCGCTGTTCCCATCCTGATGCAAGGTAAAGGCCAGCGTGCCCCCGGTGGCTAACGGGTCTGGGGTTGCCCAAGGCGTTAATTTAACATCTATTTGTGGATCGGGTGCGGGTGGCTCTTCCGGGCGTGGGGTTGGGGTTAAGATGACAACGATTTTTTCGGGTGTCACGGCCGTTACTACTGCCTCTGCCTGCGTTTGCCGCGACAAGATGAACGCTGTGGCAAAAAGCAGCACAGCAATGGCTGTAACCAAGGCCAGCCGCGTCACTGCTTTGGGGGAAGGCTGCGCGGTAACTGGTGCTTTAGGGGCAAAAACGGCCGTTCTCGGTGGATTGGGGCGCAGCAAAAAGACCCGCACGCGTGCCAGATAAACCCGCGCCATTGAGCCGTACCGTTTGCGCAAGCGTGCTCTGGCCGGGGCTGTTACTTGCCAAATAATACTGGCTATACGCAAGCCAGCACGCTTGAGTATGCCCCATATCCATGCCGCACCTTTGGCAAGCTGCCGCAGTAACCAGCGAAACGGCCGTGCCGCCAACGCCAGCAGTCGGCGTTCTGCCAACCCTACCCGACCGGCAAAGCGCCATAGTTTGGGCATGAACGGCCGTAGCAATTCCCACAACCAGGTTAATGGCAGCCAAAGCGGTAATGTCAGAAAAAAGAGGGGTTTCCAGATAAACCAGGCAAGCAAGTTTCGCAGCGCCAGCCCCAACTTCCCCAAATAACGCCAAACAGCCCGGCAGGCCAGCAAAAACCAGCCAACAGGTCTTAAAACAACATCTTTCACGCGCTGTCTAATCGCCCAAAATCGTCCTTGACGATCTGCTTCAACCTGTTTATTCATGTGCTGCCAGTGTAGCATGATGGTGTACTATGTCAAGTAGAATATGTCAACTTTAATTGGAGGGGGGATGGTTATTGGTTGAAAGGTTATTGGTTATTAGGAGATTAGGTTATTAGGAGATTGGGAGATTGGGTTATTGGGAGATTGGAGATTGGAGATTGGGAGTTTTCAATTCACCATTCACCATTCACCATTTTCCATTCACAATTCGTTAAGCTGCATTGTAAGCAAATGTTGTTTTACTAATAATCAGTTGAGGCCCTAACCCAAGCCAAGAACAGTTGGTGAGTTTTCAGGCCATCGCGGGCATAAGCAGCCAAACGATTTGAACCTGGCACTCACGCAAAAAATTGTTGACATTCTAGGGTCCTCCACCCAAGTCAAAAGCCACTGGTCGCCCCCAGTGGCTTCTTTTTTGCCCCCTGCCCCTGCCCCTTATACAATCGCAACCCTATGTTACTCGCAATTGATATTGGCAACACCAACATTACGCTGGGTATCTGGCAAAATAAATGGCAGCATCAATGGCGGCTGCACACGGAACGTGAAAAAACGGCCGATGAGTATGGCATCTTGCTCAAGGGTCTGCTCCGTGAACATGGCATCGGGCAAATTTCTCATGCCATGTTGTGTAGTGTTGTGCCGCCGTTAACAACAACTTTTCATCATGTGTGCCGCCAATATCTGCACACGGCCGTTTCCGAAATTCATGCCGGTCTAGACCTGGGCATCACCATCAACGTAGACGTACCGGAGGCCGTTGGCGCAGACCGGCTGGTCAATGCCGCCGCCGCTTACCACCTGTTTCCCGGGCCAAGCATTGTCATAGACATGGGTACAGCCACGAAACTGGAAGTCATCACCGCAGACGGGCAATTTATTGGCGGGGTCATTGCCCCGGGGCTGGGTCTGGCGGCCGATGCGCTGGCCACCAAAGCCGCCAAATTAAGCCAGGTTCCCCTTACCGCGCCGCCATCCGTCATTGGCCGCAACACCAGCCACGCCATGCAATCGGGCATTATTTTGGGTTATGTCAGCCTGATAGAAGGGCTGGTTCAGCGCATTAAGGCCGTCCATCCCAACCGGGATGAGGCCATTTACATTGTCGGCACAGGCGGGTTAATTCATTTGGTGGCAGGCGAAACGGCCGTTTTTGACCACGTAGACCCCTGGTTAACGCTGACCGGTCTCCAAATCATTTACCAACGTCTCAGGGGGGAAATCCTGAATGATTGACCAGATAAAACCATTATTTTCTATGTTAGGCCGAATTTTCATTCCCAAAAAGGCATCCCTTTCACCCTATATTTTTGCGCCCACCCTGTTCTTGATGGCACTCCTGCTGGTCTCTTGCGGCATTGATTGGGACAATCCGCCCCGGCTGGCAACAGCCACAGCACAGGCCAGTGCCACCTCAACACCAGAACCGCTCTTTTTGCCTGCGCCAACCAATACACCGGGTGCAGCTTTGGCAACGGCCGTTTCCCCCATCAACTACGACTGGCCAACCCTCACCATCTGGATCAACGAAACATCCCCGGAACATGAAGCCGTACTTCAACAAATGACTGAAGCGTTCAGCCAGGCCTATGAAATTACAGTTGAACTGCGGCTGGTAGAACCGGCACGGCTGCCAAAATTAATGGAAACGGCCGTACTATCCGACACCATGCCCGACCTCATACTGCATCCACTCGCCTACACAGCCGACTGGGCCGGCCGGGGCATTCTCAACACCGCCGCCGCCGATGATGCCGCGCGCGCCATTGGTCTGGAAACGTTCGACCCGGACGCCATTCAGCTTGTCACCGAAAACGGCCAGGTAACCGTCCTGCCCAGCGATGGCTACAAGCAAATTTTGCTCTATCGCACAGACTGGTTTGCCGAAAAAGGGTTAGCCACACCGGACAACTACCAGGCGATGCTTACCGCCGCCGAAACCATCACCGACACGGCCAATCTTGTCTATGGCTTTGTCATCCCCACAGAATCAAACCTGATAACCACCCATCAGGCATTTGAACAAATTGCTGCCGGCAATGGCTGCCAGCTTATTGATGCCGCCGGACAGGTGCAGTTAGATACGCCTGCCTGCCGCGATGCCATTGATTTTTATTACAACATTGTGCATCAATTTAGCCCGCCCGGTGTGCAAACGGATACGAGCGCCCAAAATGCCTATCTGGCCGGGCGCACCGGCATGATTATGGGCACACCGGCTTTGCTGCCCAAGCTGGCTGGATTAGATCCGGCGGCCATGCCTGCCTGTGCAGAATGTGACACGGCCGTTACGCCCAATTACCTCTCACAAAACACCGGCATTGTCACCGAAATCACTGGCCGCAGCGAAACGGCCGTGCCCGCCGCCTACGGCCAAATCCGCAGTTGGGGCATTACCACCAAAGCAGACCCGGAAATCGCCGCCACCTTCCTAACCTACTGGTTCAACGAAGGGTATGCCCAATGGCTCAGTGTAGACAGCCCAACCAAAGTACCCATGCGCTGGGGAACGGCCGATTCCCCCACCCAATTCATAGACACATGGGGCACAACCCCCTTACCAAACAGCGACATGTCACTAACCGACATTTACGGCCAAAACACCATCATCCAACTGCGAGACGGCATTGCCCAAACACAAAGATGGGGCTACAGCCAGGGGCAAGGCCGCGTCATGGGGCCAATCTACCGCGAACTGACCTTTGCCATCGTTTTGCAAGAAATGCTCAGCGGCTACTTCCCACCCGGCCAAACCATCACCCAGGCCAGCAACCGGGTCATTGACCTCATTCCAGACTACGCCTTTAGCAATGAATGATAAACGCCGTCGTTTCCTGGGGTAACTTGCCACATGCAACCTGCCACTTGCCACAAGTTACGGCAATCGGCACACGATTTGATGAAGACTCAATATCCGTCATAAGTTGTGCAAAAAACGGCCGTATTTTCAGCAAAAAATCTATTTTCAACTGGCCTGTTTAGCGTTATAACTATGTTATGCCTGTATTACCTTATGTAGAAGAACATTTTGGTGTCCTGACAGACGACGATCTCTATCTGGACTGCATCCTGGTGAAACCAGCCAACATGAAGGACGAACAACTCAAAGTCCTCCGTGTTTGGGTTCCCAAATACCCCCTGACCAAAACCAGTGTGCTAACCTGCGCCCGGCAAGAAGTGAAATCATACGGGCCAAATGGCAAAATAGCCCACCTCGTTTTTGATTTGCGCGGCACGGGAAACAGTGATGGCATCGCCGGCGACTTCAATTTTCAGCTAGATATGCGAGCCATTGCCGCCTGGGCACAAGAACGTTTTGGCAAAATAAACTTTGGCTTTCTGGGCTACCCAACTGTAGAAAACGGCCGTGTTCACATGTGGCCAATCCGATTAAACACCTTCATGGAAAGCTACTTCTACACAGGCGCAACCTCCAGCCTTCAGCCACCCTGCATCCTTTACCTGTCCACCTACGGCAACTTTAGCCGTGAAGACGACAAAATATGCCACCAACTGGCCCAGCTAGGCTACGATGTCTACGGCGTAGACCCCCTGCGCTACCTGCTCCACGCCAGCGCAGAAGAACGCCTCACCCCGGAAATTTTGGCACAAGATTTTGAACTATTGGCAGAAATGCTGCCCAACTACCCCACCATCATAGGCCAACCCCTCGCTGCAGGGCTTGCTCTGGTGTGGGCATCAATTTCCACCAAAGCAAAAGGCGTTATCGCAGTTGGCCGGGCACAAGCAGGTCTCACCCCGCCACACATTTTTGATCACAAAACACCCTCAGACTTTGCATTAAATCAACTTGTCAGCCAAATTTCGCCCAGACCAACCGCCTACGTCATACACAAACAGCACCAAATGGGTGGTCAAGACGGCGAATTAGCCCAACTTTATGACTTAAGCGAAGAACCCCGCCTCTTACGCACAACAAGCAAACTAGACTTGCCCTTTTACACAAAAACATTACGCTGGCTGGTTGAAAATCACCCGGAAAATGCGTAAGCAAAGATCCACCAGATCAGCCAGCCCCATTACATCAGTTAAATCTTACAAAATCCCCAACCAATTTCTATGAAAATATACCGAATTTTCAGTTGCCTATTGACGGCGCACTTTCAAAGTGCTATATTGCCCACATCATGAAAAGTTTAGCTCCTTACTTTGGCTTTTATTTTTTTACGAACCCCTCGCCGCGTTGCGCAGGAGGTCGTTAGGCGTTTAATAAAAGCCAAAGAACGACACAGTCCACGAAGACGCGGCACAAAAAGCCGCGTCTTTTTTGTTTTACCAGAAAAACACAAACACCAGGAGAATAGAGATGAACACAAATGGCAAATTAAATGGACATACAAATGGACACAACGGACATTTGAATGGGCACAGCCTCAATGGCCACGCAAACGGAAGCGCACCCGCAAAAAAGATGATGTGCCGGGGTGTACGCGGGGCTATTACGGTAAAAAATAATGATGCCGAAGAAATTCTGGAAGCCACACGGGAACTTCTTTACACGATGGTTGTTGCCAATAATATGTCAGTTGATGACATTGCCAGCATTTACCTGACAACCACAACAGATTTGAATGCCACTTACCCGGCACTGGCAGCCCGCCAATTGGGTTGGTTCGACCTGGCCTTGATGTGTGGTCATGAAATGGCCGTGCCAGATGGGCTTCCTCGCTGTATTCGTGTGTTGATCCATTGGAATACAACCAAAACTGCGCAGGAAATTAAACACGTCTATCTGCGTGAAGCCAAAGCCTTACGCCCAGACCGCGAAGATTTGCCGCCAGTTCGCCCTATTCAAATGGAGATGTGGGATGCGGCCGTGCGTGTTTTGGAGCAAAATTTATAGTAGATGATTCTGTATAAATATTTTATTGATTAAAAAGGAATGAAGGATTAGAGATGATGATTGTTGTGATGAAAGCACAGGCCAGCATGAAGGAAAAATCTGCTGTCATTGCCCGCGCCGAAGATGCTGGTTGTGATGTTCATCTTTCAGAAGGTGATGAGCGGACAGTAATTGGGATTATTGGCAACGGCCGTACCCTGGACAGAGAACAAATGGAACGCATGGCAGGCGTAGAAAGAGTTGTCCCCATCGTCCAGCCATTCAAACTGGCCAGCCGCGAATTTCGCCCTAACAACACCCGCTTTCCCATTGGCCCCCACATGGTTGGTGACGACAATGTCATCATCATGGCAGGCCCGTGTTCAGTAGAAAGCCGCAGCCAAATTTTGGAAACAGCCCACGCCGTAAAAGAAGCTGGCGCACACGTGCTGCGCGGTGGTGCCTTCAAGCCTCGCAGTTCACCCTACTCCTTTCAAGGGCTTGGCGAAGAAGGTCTGCAATATATGGCAGAAGCCCGCGAACAAACCGGTCTGCCCATTGTGACAGAAGTAATGGAACCTGCCCTTGTTCCGCTTGTATGCCGTTACGCCGATGTCCTGCAAATTGGAGCCAGAAATATGCAAAACTATGCCTTGCTCCACGCTGTCGGTAAATCGCAGCACCCAGTGCTGTTAAAACGCGGCATGAGCAGTTTAATTGAAGAGTGGTTGATGTGTGCCGAATATATTTTGAGCCACGGCAATACCCGCGTGATGCTGTGTGAACGTGGCATTCGCACATTTGAAAGAGCTACCCGCAACACGTTTGACATTAACGCCATTGCTGTTGCCAAGCATCTTTCCCATCTGCCTGTGATTGCTGACCCCAGCCATGCAACGGGTAAGTGGGAATATGTGGAGGCGGGGGCGAAAGCGGCCGTAGCTGCTGGCGCAGATGGTCTAATTATTGAAGTGCACCCGTCTCCGGAAGAGGCGATGTCGGATGGACGGCAATCTTTGAAACCGGAACGGTTTGCCAAGCTGGTGCAGGAAACACGGGCTATTGCGGAAGCAGTTGGCCGCCGTGTCCCTGAGTAATTTTGTGTTCTTCTCTCTGGTGAACAACGCCCAATCAGTATGTTCTGGTTGGGCGTTGTTGTTTTCCCCACTATAATCATCAGCCATAAAAAGGGAGCGCCGCCTTCCCAGGCGGCACACGGCCAGCTGGGATGCTGGCGCTCCATTTACACAGGAGTGTATGATGAGTGAATTGGTAATTGTTGACACGATTTCTGCCCCCGGTGGCAGCCCTGTGGGGTTGGCCTGGGACGGCCGTTTCCTCTGGAACACAGATTACGCCACAGCCAAAATTTACCGGATTGACCCCCAAAGTGGTGAACATGACATTGAACTGGTGTGTCCGGGTAATTTGAGCGGCCTGACATGGAACGGCCGTGCCCTATGGCAGTCACTGCACGACGGCGGCACACTGCGCCGCATCAACCCGGAGACCAACGACTTCGACCAAACAATCATGGTACACGAACACGGCTGGCTCTCTGGCGTTACCTGGGATGGCACCCAACTTTGGGCTGTTTCCCAACAACACGGCAAAATTTTTGCCCTCAACCAGGACAGCGGCGATGTTATTCGCACCATCCCATGCCCTGTTGCAGGCGGCGATTTAGCCTTTCATAACGGCTCGCTGTGGCTGGGGCATGCCTACCCCATGTCGTTTGACCCTGTTCTGGAACAATTCAATTGGGAAAGCGAGGAAGAAAGTTTTGCCCTGCTGCAAATTGACCCCGCAGATGGGCGGGAAGTTGCCCGGTTTCCGCTGCAATTTGTGCCAATGGGATTGACTTGGGCTGGAGAAGATTTGTGGTTGGCACACATGGCGGCACGCAAA
>CAZRIB010000110.1:0-10430 GCA_964600035.1 uncultured Ardenticatenaceae bacterium
CCAACACGGAGGTTTGTCTATTTATGTTAAATAAGTTTTGTCAGTCAATCAGGATCAATCTTCAATCTTTAATCTTTAATCTTTAATCTCCAATTCTTGATTATTTTTTATGACACGACTCACCGCCCTTACCGACAACGCCCGCGAATTGTGGCGAAACGGCCGTTGGATACTTTCCCTGACGTGGGAAGCAGATAAAAAGCTGTTGTTGGGCTTAACGGCCGTTACCCTCACCCTCAGCCTCATGCCTGCCCTGCTTGCGCTGGCCGTGCGCGGTCTCGTCAACGAAGTTTCGGCCGTACTCAACGGCACAGTAGACACCATCCAGATGATGCTCCTTTGGCTGGGGGCTGGTCTGGCCATTACCCTCACCGAGACAGTTGGCAACTTTATCAACCGCTACCTTGGCCAGCGGCTGACCGATGAACTGAACCTGAAAATTACCAGCGACATCTTGACCCACGCCTCCCGACTGGATGTCGCCTACTTTGAAAATCCAAAATTTCAGGACATGATGGAACGGGCACAGCAAAACACTGCCCAACGATTCTCGAATTTTGTCACCAGCACACTGGCTGTCATCACCAACCTGCTGCAAGTTGCCAGCCTCACCGTTATTTTGGTCACCATTGAGCCGTTGGTGCTGGTCGTGTTGGTTCCTATAGCCATCCCTTACCTCTATTTTCAATGGCGGCTGTCCCAATCCCGCTACAGCAAAGATTACAACCGCATCACCAAACAGCGCTGGACACGTTACTTTGTGGGCAGATTGACCGGACAAGCTCATGTACCAGAGGTAAAACTGCTGGGGCTGGCGCCGCTGCTGCAAGAAAAATTCCAGGCCTTAATGCGCGAATTTCGTGATCAGGATCGCCATATTGCCCGGCGGGCATTGTGGGGAAACAGCGTGTTTGCTGTTTTTTCGGCCACGCTGTTTTACTTGACCTTTGCTCGGGTGGCGTGGCGGGTGCTGCAAGGCGGCCTGACCATTGGCGATGTGGCAATTTATGGTGGGGCAACTGCCCGTCTGCGAACGTCGCTGGAGAGTGCTGTCATGGCTTTGGCCGGGGCCATGGAACAGACGCTGCATATTGCCAATTTGCAGGCATTTTTGGCATTGGAGCCGCAAATTGAGGAAAACGGCCGTATTTTGCCCACCAGCAAAGGCGAAATCGAAGTGCGCGATCTCTGGTTTACCTACGACGGAGCCAGCAAACCGGCATTGGCTGGCGTATCCCTGCACATTCAGCCGGGGGAAACAGTGGCGCTGGTAGGGGAAAACGGGGCAGGCAAAACGACACTCGTCAAGCTGCTGGCGCGGCTTTACGAACCAGACAAAGGCCAAATTTTGTTTGATGGCGTGGATATTCGAGAGCTGTCGCTGGCATATTTGCACAGCCAGTTATCGTTTGTGTTTCAGCACTTTGGCCGGTATGAAGCCACTGTGGCGGATAACATTGCCTACGGTGATTGGCAGCGTTTGTTGGGTGACTTGCCGGAGATTGAGCGTATTGCCCGCATGGCCGGTGTGGATGACGTGATTCAAGCGCTGCCGCAAAAATACCAGACGCTGTTAGGGCGAATGTTTGGCGAGTACACGCTCTCTGGTGGGCAGTGGCAAAAGGTAGCTATTGCCCGGGCATTTGCCCGCCAAGCCCGGCTGCTCATTTTGGATGAACCAACGGCCAGTCTGGATGCGCGGGCAGAGTACCGCATTTTTTCTAACTTTCGTGAATTGGCGCAGGGGCGCACAACGGTGCTGATTTCTCACCGGTTTTCTACGGTGCGTATGGCTGACCGGATTTTGGTGATGGAAAACGGCCGTATTGTGGAAGAAGGCACGCATGCATCACTGCTGGCCGCAGAAGGCCACTATGCCCAGCTTTACCGTCTGCACCGTTTGCAGTTTGGGGAGTGAGAGGGGGGGGATTGGGTTAATGGGAGATTGGGAGATTGGAGATTGGGAGATTGGAGATTGGGTTATTGGGAGATTGGAGATTAGAGATTGGGTGATTGCGTGATTGCGTGATTGGGTGTTGCTGATGCTGCTTTTAATTGCCGGACATCCCCGTTCCGGAACAACGATGTTGCAACGGCTTTGTGCCGGTCATCCCCAGATTGGGTTGACGAATGAATTTGGTATTTTGAATGGATTAGGCTTGTCGCGGCTGGCTTACAGTCGTTTGGCGCTGCAAAATTGGCAAAAAGTGCGCCACCGTTGGGCATTTCATCCGGCGGATGCGCCGTTTCCGCAGCGTTATGCGTGGCGTAATTTGCGCTTTGTGTTGGGGCATGTGGCGGCGGTGTGGCGTAACGGCCGTTCCCCGGTCACCCTGCCCGTCATCACCCAGGCCTACTTACACGCCTTTCCCGGCAAAAGCATCGTCGGCGACAAACTGCCCCATTACATCTTCACCATGGAAAAATTTGTTCCCTACGATGACCTGAAGCGCGTCGTGATTTACCGCGACTGCCGGGACGTGACCAGTTCCTTCCTCAAGCAGGCCAGAACCACCTGGGCCAAGATGCCCTGGGTGCATTACGTGGACACGGCCGAAAAAATTGCCACGCGCTGGGTTAGAACCATCAACTTAATGCACGCTCACCAGTCCCAACTGTTCATCATGCGGTACGAGGCGTTGGCGACCCAGCCTGCCGAGGAATTAAACCGCCTGGCGGCATATTTAGGTGTTGATGCCGATGGCTTTGACGCTGGCCTTGTTTCTGACCGGAGTATTGGCAACTACCGGCAGGGGTTAACGGCCGTAGAGCTGGCAGACGTGGTGCGCGTGGCCGGCGAGACAATGGCGCAGTTAGGGTACAACCCATGACAACCGTGCCCTTTACCCATGTGGTTTTAACCCGTTTTAACGTGCGGGCAGAATTCACAACCGGCAGGCCGCCAGACGAGCGTTGGCTGGCACACCGGTTTCGTTTGTTTGACCAATTTGCTTTTCCTTCCATGAAACATCAACGTGCCCAAAATTTTGTCTGGTTGGTGTTTTTGGATGCGGAAACGCCGGAAAAGTACCGGCAGTGGATGGCGCAGTACGCGCTGGATTTGCCACAGCTTCAACCTGTTTATGTGGGGCAGTTGGCACTGGGTACGGCCGTTACCGCCAACATCTTGCAGCAAACCATCACGCCGCTGCTGGCACCGGAAAACAGCCACCTCATCACCACCCGCTTTGACAATGACGACGCCGTCAGTGACCAATTTTTAGACACCGTTCAGGCACAATTTAACGGCCAGCCATACGACATCATCAACTTTCCCGATGGCTTTTTGTGGCGGCAGCACCGGCTGTACACCAAGCGCAATCTGGCGAACCCTTTTGTAAGCATGATAGAAACGGCCGAAAATTTTCAGACCATCTGGTGCAAAGGGCATCATTTGCTCAAGCAAGACCCGGCTTTCCGGCAAGTAGAGGCTGGCCCCTTGTGGATACAGGTCATTCACGGCCGTAACGTCCTGAACCGTGTCCGCGATGGCAACATTCGCCTGCCGCTCAGTGCCCTGCCTGCTTCATTCCACCTCAACATCCCCCTGCACCCTGAGCGGGAACGTTCCTGGGAAATTGCGCTGGAAAATCGACTGAAAGCAATGAAAAGACGGCTGCGTTGGCGCTGGAAGCAGCGGCGTAAACGGCTTAAAGGGCAGTGATGGCGTGATGGGCGTGCAATTTTCAGTTGTTATTCCCACTCGTAACCGCCCGGAGCAGTTGGCGGCGTGCCTGGACAGTTTTCTGGCCGTGGATTATCCGCACATGGCCTGGGAGCTGATTGTGGTAAATGACGGCGGCGAGCAGTCGTTTACGGCCGTTACGCCCCACCACCACGCCCAACTGCCGCTGCGCCTGATTGACAGCGATGGTCAAGGCCCGGCCGCCGCCAGAAACAAAGGCGCGGCATTGGCAAACGGCCGTTTTCTGGCCTTTACCGACGACGACTGCCGGGTGTCGCCCCATTGGCTGCGAGCATGGGAGGCTGGCTTTGCCCAAACAGGTTGTCCCGCGTTGGGTGGGCAGACACGCACTCCCTTTGCCGCCAACCGGGGAGCGGCCGTTTCCCAGTGGCTGGCTGATTTTTTGGCCGACTACATGCGCGATGTGCAGGGCAATCAACTGCTCCTGCTTTCCAATAATGTGGCATACGACCGGCACTTTTTTGAGCAGTTGGGCGGTTTTGATGAATCTTTTCCATTGGCGGCGGCGGAAGATTGGGAATTTAGCCAGCGAGTTGTGGCAGCCGGAGCCTGCCAGCGTTTGTGGCCGGATGCGGTGGTGTGGCATCATCACCGTATGTCGTGGCGGCGGCATGTGGCGCAGCAGTTTCGCTATGGGCGCGGGGGGCATTATTTTGAGCGGGCACTTTCCCGGCGAGGGGGTGGGGTTCAACCTGTGGCGGCGCACCCTTTTTACCGCACATTGGTAAAGCGGTTGTGGCAGGAGAAACGGCCGTTTGCCGACTGGCTGCTGCTTGGTATCGGGCAGGTGGCGTACCAGCTTGGCCGCCATTATGAGCGGAGGATGGCAAAGTGACGGCCGTGCCTCTATTTTCTGTGATTGTGCCCAGTTACGGCCGTCAACAGGCATTAGCCCGCTGCCTGGAGGGTCTGGCAAACCAGAGCCTGCCACCAGAGCAGTACGAAGTGATTGTGGTAGATGATGGTTCGCCCCAGCCCCATTCCATTCCTCCCGGCATCCGCGCCACCCTCATTCGCCAGCAAAACAGGGGGCCAGCCGCCGCCAGAAACACCGGGGCAAAGGCGGCGCGGGGCGTTTGGCTGGCCTTTACCGACGATGATTGTGTGCCAGAACCGGATTGGCTGGCTGGGCTGGCGGAGGCTGCTGTCCATTTTCCCGATGATTTGCTGGGGGGGCGTGTTGTGAACGCGCTGAGTGGGAATGTGTATGCGGCGGCCAGTCAACTGCTGATAGATTATTTGTATGAGGTGTTTGGTGTGCCTGCGGAGGGCGGTTGTTTGGGGGAAGATGTTGGTTTGCCTGTGCCGCCATTTTTTACATCGAATAATCTGGCTGTGCGGCGGGCGGCGTTTTGGCAGGTGGGGGGCTTTGCGGCAGAGATGCCGTTGGCGGCGGGCGAGGACAGGGAGTTGTGTTGGCGTTGGCAGCAGATGGGCGGGCGGTTAACGGCCGTGCCCGGGGCTGTGGTGCATCATTACCATGCGCTGACGCTGCGTTCCTTTTGGCGGCAGCACTTTACGTATGGGCGGGGTGCCTGGGATTTTCACCGGCGGCGAGGGGGAACAGTTTCTCCGGCGGGGTGGGGGTTTTACGGCCGTTTGTTGCTTGCTCCCTGGCGAATGGGTGCGAAACAGAAACGGCCGTTTACGCTGTCAGCTTTACTGCTTTTGTCACAAATGGCAAATGCGTCAGGTTACTTTTGGCAAAAATGGCAGCAGGGAGCTTAAAGATTGATGATCATCCAATCTCCAATTTCCTAATCTCCAATCCTAAAACAGCCCCCAGTCACCACCTGCGCCTTCTTCCATCATAGAGGGATCCCACAACTCTGTGCCAATTTCCACATTAACACCGCCGCCCATAACTGAATTGCCCACCAACTGAACCTGTTGAATTAACTGTGGGCCATAAGGGCAAAACGGCGTCGTTAAAATCATGGTGATATTGGCTGTGTCCTCATCCTCATCAACTTCCAGGTTGCGAATCAAGCCTAATTCCACAATATTCAGGCCAATTTCCGGGTCAACCACACTGCGAAGAGATTCGAGTAATTCTTCTTCTTTACTTGCTATCATTTTCTATTTCCTCATAAATAATTGGTCTTGCAAAGCAATAAATTTACTTTATTGCTGTTTTTCTATGATGTTTTGGTACGGCCAATGCGAAGATTATCCTTCTGATATGGAAAACTCGCAGCAGTCAGCTCCTTCAATCATACAACTATGCTGCTGGATATTGGTTTGCATGACATTTAACATTAATTTTTTGTCAAACGAGCAAATTTCGCTGTGCTGGCTGCCAATGGAAAGATAAGGGCAGCTGTATTCCGTGAGCATGTAGCCATTTTCCGTTTTTTCCCAATTTGCCAGAAAACCTTCTTTTTCTAACAGCTTCACCAAATAGTTTAGCCGTCCTTCAAAAGAGAGATTTTCAAAGTCGTCGCGATGCTCTTCGATGATATTTTGGACAACGGAGTTTAGCAGGGTGTTGACGATTTCCGGAGGGAGCTGGTTTTTCATTTCATTTAGAAGCCTGTTGGTCAGGCTGACATAGCGTGTGGGAAACAGCTCTATGCCTTTTTCGCTCAAACGATAAACGAAATACGGCCGTCCCACCTTACGACGAACACTTTCCGCTTCAATCAACCCATCTGCCAGCAGTGCATTCAAATGGTGGCGCACTGTAACCGGTGAAATGTCGGCCACTTCTGCCAGCTCTTCCACCTTTTGGTCGCTGTTTGATTTGAGCGCGTGAAGAATAATCTCACGCGTGCTTAATTTTGTTTTGCCTGACAATGGTTTCACGGTAGAATCCTCTCTGAAAATACCTCCCGAGTATAGCGAAAGGGTAATATTCTGTCAATTGACGCTATTATTATGATAAATATGATAATAATTGACGTTAATATGGCAGCATGCTATAATCCCACCCGACCTTACTAAGTAAATTCCCCTCTTTGTTTGAGGATAAAAATATACAGGAGATGATGACCTCATGACTACAGCTCTAGAGATTAAAAACTTGCATGCCAGCGTTGGCGGACAACAGATTTTGAAAGGGATTAACTTGTTAATTAAACAAGGCGAGATCCATGCTTTGATGGGGCCGAATGGCTCTGGCAAAAGCACACTTGCTTTTACCCTTGCCGGGCATCCTGCTTATGAAGTAACAGCGGGGCAGGTGCTGTTTGACGGTAAAGATTTGTTGGAAATGGAACCGGATGAACGCTCGCGTGCAGGTTTGTTCTTGGCCTTTCAATATCCGGCGGCTGTGCCGGGGGTAACATTGGCCAAGTTCTTGCGCCAGGTGATTAATTCTCGCCGTCAGGCAGAAAATCCGGAGGACAAAGGTATTTCTATTCCGGCGTTCCGTCGTTTGTTGAAAGAGAAGATGGATATGCTGGGGATTGACCATAAATTTGCCGGCCGTTATTTGAATGAAGGTTTTTCTGGTGGCGAGAAAAAGCGTGTAGAAATTTTGCAGATGGCAACGGTTGAACCGAAGATTGCCATTATGGATGAGACGGATTCCGGGCTGGATATTGATGCGCTGCGTATTGTTTCTGAAGGGGCAATGCGTCTTTATGAGGAGTTTAATATGGGCGCATTGGTGATTACCCATTACCAGCGTATTCTGAATTACATTAAGCCGGACTATGTTCATATTATGATGAACGGCCGTATTGTAGAAAGTGGCGGTCCTGACCTTGCGTTGAAACTGGAAGATCAGGGCTACGATTGGCTGCGCGAAAAGCACGGCATCCTGGAGGAAGCATAAGCTATGGCTTTGAAAGATATTCGTGAAGATGCTGAACTGACCGAAGAAGAAATTGTTGCTGGTGTAAATCAGGACTATGCCACAAAGTACGGCTTTGCCGATGCCGAAGATTATGTCTTCAAGGCCGAAAAGGGTCTGAATGAGCAGATGATTCGGGCGATGTCCAAAATGAAGGGCGAGCCTGAATGGATGCTGGACATTCGTCTGAAGGCGTACCATCACTTTTTGGAACGGCCGATGCCTAACTGGGGCGCTGATTTGTCCGGTATTAATTTTGACGACATTTATTACTACATTAAACCGTCTGACCGCCAGGGTGATAACTGGGACGATGTGCCTGGCTACATTAAAGATACCTTTAACAAGTTGGGTATCCCGGAAGCAGAACAGAAATTTTTGTCTGGCGTCGCCGCCCAGTATGAATCTGAGGTTGTGTACCACAACATCAAGAAAGAGCTGGAAGAGAAGGGTGTCATTTTCCTGGGAATGGATGACGGCCTGGCACAGTATCCTGAAATTGTGAAGGAATATTTCAATACGGTTATTCCTTACAATGACAACAAGTTTGCGGCATTGAATACGGCCGTTTGGTCTGGCGGTTCATTCATTTATGTGCCACCCGGCGTACACGTCGAGATGCCTTTGCAAGCCTACTTCCGCATCAATGCCAAAAACGTTGGTCAATTTGAGCGTACGCTGATCATTGTAGACGAAGGCGCATACGTCCACTACGTGGAAGGGTGTACCGCACCAATTTACTCTGAAGATTCGCTGCACAGTGCAGTCGTAGAAATTATTGTGCGCAAGGGTGGCCGCTGTCGTTACACCACCATCCAGAACTGGTCGAACAATGTGTACAACCTTGTTACCAAGCGGGCTGTGGCAGAAGCCAATGCCACAATGGAATGGGTAGATGGCAACCTGGGTTCTAAAGTGACAATGAAATACCCGGCCGTTTACCTGACCGGTGAAGGCGCACACGGCGAAATTTTGTCCATTGCCTTTGCGGGCAAGGGGCAGCACCAGGATGCTGGTGGTAAGGTGGTACATGTTGCCCCGAACACAACCAGCCGCATCATCTCCAAGTCTATCAGCAAGAGCGGCGGCCGTTCCTCTTATCGCGGCTTGTTGAAGGTAAACAGCAACGCCGAGCATTGCAAGTCCAATGTGGTGTGTGATGCTTTGCTGCTGGATGACAAAAGCCGTTCAGATACTTACCCCTACATTGAAATTGATGCCGAAGATGTGAACATTGGTCACGAAGCATCGGTTAGCAAGGTGGGTGAGGAGCAGCTTTTCTACCTGATGAGCCGGGGTATTGATGAGCAAACAGCCACGTCGATGATTGTGAATGGTTTTATTGAACCGTTGGTGAAGGAACTGCCGATGGAGTATGCCATTGAGATGAATCGGCTGATTCAGCTGCAGATGGAAGGGAGTATTGGCTAAAATGAATTTGGCCTCTGTTGAAATGACTATGACTACGTTTACGAGAGAAGCAGTAAAGCAGTTATCCGCCTATTTGAATGAGCCGGAATGGATGTTGGAATTTCGGTTGAAGGCGTTTGATATTTATGAAAGTTTGCCCATGCCAACGACGAGTGAAGAGGCATGGCGGCGCACGGATATTCGCCGTATTAAGTGGAATGAGTTTGGCCCTTCTTTGAATGGGGATGCCGGCGGTGATGCAGAGATTCCTGAATTTTTGGGCATGACGCTGACGGGTGATGAAGCTGGCGGCACGATGCTCCAGATTGATGGGGTTGTGAAGCAGTATGACCTGAGTGATGTCTTGAAGGAACAGGGTGTGATTTATTGCGATATGCACACGGCCGTTTCCGAACATCCCGAGCTGGTGCAAAAATATTTCATGACGGAATGTGTGCGCCCGGATGAAGGCAAGTTTGCGGCACTGCACGCCGCTTTTTGGCGGGGCGGTACATTCCTCTATGTGCCCAAGAATGTGAAAGCAGCAGCCCCGCTGCACACCGTTCTTTGGCAGACAAACGGCCGTACTTTCACCCACACGCTTGTGGTTGTGGACGACGGCGGCGAAGCTGTATTTATGGATGAGTACGCCTCTGGCGAGCAAGAAGGGCGTGGACTGCACAACGGCGCTATTGAACTTCTGGTAAAGGATAACGCCAGTCTGATTTATGCCGGTTTGCAAGATTTTGGCACAAATCTGTTCCAATTTAACCACGAACGTGGCCGGGTAGGCCGCGATGGCAAGCTGGATTGGGTGACCAGTATGATGGGAACCCGCCTGACGAAGGCGTTCCAGACGTTGGAACTGGACCAGCCGGGCGCATGGGGACGGATGAGCGGCATTTTCTTTACAAACGGCCGTCAACATCTGGACCTGGACACACAGCAAAATCATAATGCATCAGATACCGTTAGCGACTTGCTCTATAAGGGTGCGCTAAAAGACAAATCCCGCACCGTTTGGCAGGGCATGATTAAGGCATTGCCCGGTTCGCAGCGTATTGATGGTTTTCAAGCAAACCGTAACTTGATGCTGGACAAAACAGCCCGCGCTGATTCAATCCCCGGTTTGGAAATTGAAGCGGACGATGTGCGCTGTACCCATGCTTCTGCGGTTGGCCGGCTGGATGAAGAAGAGTTGTTCTATCTGATGAGCCGTGGTATTCCGCGCAAGATTGCCATTGAGATGTCTGTGCAGGGTTTCTTTGACCCGTTGATGCGCCGGATTCCATTTGAAGGCGTTCGTGACCGCATTTTTGACCGGATTGTGGAGAAAATTGGCTGATGCTGGCGAAACGGCCGTTTCCCTTACACCGGTGCTTGTGTTTTAGGCGAGAGTAGAAACCTCATCGCCTGAAAAAAACACGACAGGTAAACGGTGGCAGCTGCTCTCGCCAAATCCATTTGGACAGGTAGCCGCCACCGTTTTTGATCCAACCACTACCCGTATTCAGTAAT
>CAZRIB010000111.1:0-8079 GCA_964600035.1 uncultured Ardenticatenaceae bacterium
ATTGAGGAAAAGAGTATGATAGAAATTAAGATTGATGGAAAAACGATTCGGACTGCGCCGGGAACGACTGTGATGGAAGCGGCGCTGGCGAATGGTATTGATATTCCCCGGTTATGTTATCATCCGGAGTTGTCGGTTTCCGGGGGCTGCCGTTTGTGTATGGTGGAGGTGGCGGGACGGCCGTTTCCGGTAGCAAGCTGCGGTTTGCTGTGTGAAGACGGCATGGAAATTCGCACCCAAAGCGACCAGCTTTTCCAAATGCGCCGCGACACCATCGACCTCTTTTTGGCAGACCATCCTCTGGATTGTGTCATTTGTGACAAAGCTGGAAGCTGTGACTTGCAAAAGTATGCCTACCAACACGGCATCAAAGAAACCAGCCACCAATTCCAGCTTTCCCGAACTTTATACCAGGATGACAACCCATTCTTTGTACGCGACCACAAATATTGCATTCTATGCGGCCGTTGTACACGCATTTGCCAGGAAGTGGTTGGCGCTAATGCTATCGAAATAATCGGCCGTGGCTTCGAAAGCCATGTCGCCACCCCATTCGATGGCCCCATGATCGACTCCTCCTGTGTTTTCTGCGGTTCATGCGTACAAGTCTGCCCAACTGCCGCCCTCATGCCCGTCTCCCGTCTGGGCAAAGGCCGCGAATGGGAGCTGGACCGGCAAGAAACCATCTGCGGTTACTGTGGCGTTGGCTGCAAAGTGGAATACGCCAAAAAAGACGGCGAAATCCTTTATGCCAAAGGCGCAGCCGAAAACTCCGTCAATGGCGAATTGTTATGCACAAAAGGCCGTTACGGGTGGGATTTTGTCAACCACCCGGAACGCCTGACCAGCCCCATGATTCGCAAAGATGTAGCCTACCAAATGGGACTCACCGACGAACCGTGGGAACTGCCCGAAAAATCGCCGCTGAAGGTACACAAACCAAAGGTAAAAGACAGCTTTATTCCCGTAGATTGGGATACAGCACTAAATCTGGTTGCTGAAAAACTGGCCGAAAATGTCAAAAAGCACGGCCCCGATGCCTTTATGGGGTTGGCCTCAGCACGCTGCACCAACGAAGAAAATTACATATTCCAGAAATTTGTACGCGCAGGAATTGGTACGAACAATCTCGACCACTGCGCCCGGTTATGACACAGCTCAACAGTTACAGGCCTCGTGAAGGCCTTCGGAAGCGGTGCCATGACCAACTCGATTCGTGAAATTCGAGATGCAGATTGTATTTTTATTACAGGCTCAAATACGGCCGAATCCCATCCCGTTATCAGCTATGAAGTCGTGCGGGCCGCCAACCGGGGCGCAAACGTCATCATCGTAGATCCCCGGCGCATCCCATTGGTTGACCATGCCACACTCTTCTTGCAAGTAAAACCGGGAACCGACATTTACGTCTTCCTGGCCATCATGCACGTCATCATTCGCGAAGGGTGGGCAGACGAGAAATTCATCGCCGAGCGCACAGAAGGATACGAAGCCTTCCGCGAAACAGTGATGAATTACCCGCCAGAACGGGCATCCCTCATTGCTGGCGTACCGGTTGAGCAAATAGAAGAAGCCGCACGCATTTACGCCAATGGCGAACGGGTTTCTGGCCCATCTGTTTTTGCTGACGAACGCGGCCACAGCACCATTTTGTATGCAATGGGCATCACCCAGCGCAGCAATGGCACAGATATGGTGCTGACATTGGCAAATTTGGCCATGCTCTGCGGGCAAATTGGCAAACGGGCAACCGGTGTCAACCCCCTGCGCGGCCAGTCCAATGTGCAAGGCGCATGCGACCTGGGCTGTCTGGTAAACGTGTACCCCGGTTACCAGCAGGTTACAGATGATGGCAAGCGACAGGCCATTGCCCAAGCGTGGAACACGGCCGAACTGCCCGGCAAAGTTGGTTTGACCATTGTAGAAGCCATGCGGGCAGCCGGAGAAGGCAAACTCCATGCCATGTACGTCATGGGTGAAAACCCCATGATGTCCGACCCCAACACGTCACACGTGGAAGCGTCACTGCGCAAACTGGACTTCCTGGTTGTGCAAGACATCTTCATGAATGAGACGGGCATGTTAGCCCACGTGCTGCTGCCGGCAGCGGCCTCTCTGGAAAAGGGCGGTACATTCACAAACACAGAAAGACGTGTACAGGTTTTGCATCCTGTTGTGCCGCCGCCGGGTGAAGCCAAACCGGATTGGTGGATTACAGGTCAGATTGCTGAACGCTTTGACAAGGCAATGGGGTATGAACGTCAAGCTGGTTACTGGTCATATCAAGACGAAAGCGAGATTTTTGACGAGTTGACCAAAGTGACGCCTATCTATGCCGGAATGAGCTATGACCGGCTGGGTGAAGTTGGCCTGCAATGGCCTTGCCCAACGCCAGATCATCCCGGTACGCAGTTCTTGCATGCCCAGCAGTTTTCGCGGGGACGCGGTTTGTTCCATGCTGTTGAGGCACAAGACCCGGCTGAAGAACCGGATGAGGAATATCCGCTCATCATGACGACGGGACGTGTGTTGTTCCATTACCACACTGGGACAATGACGCGCCGGAGTGAACCTTTGTCCTGGGTTGAGCCACGTGGGTATGTGGAAGTGAATGCGGCTGATGCGGAAGCGGTTGGTGTTAAAGACCAGCAGGCTGTTGTGGTAAAGAGCCGTCGTGGTGAAGTGCGTACCAGGCTGAAAGTGAGTGAGGATGTGCCGCCGGGTACAATTTTCCTGGCTTTCCATTGGCGTGAAGCCCCAGCCAATATGTTGACGCAGGATTTCAAGCTGGATCCGGTGGCCAAGATACCTGAATATAAGGTTACGGCCGTACGTCTTGAAAATCCCCGCGCCAAAAAGTAACCTATCCATTTCTTTTTAACGCAAAACAAAGTATATTGGTGATACGGTTGAAAGATACCACCATCACCAATATACTTTTTTTTACCTACTCGTTAAACAAGCTTCACACATCACCAAAACTGCAAAAGCCCAAACGCAACTTGAGAGGTGCATGATGATTACCCCCGATAAAGTCGTTCGCACAACCTGCCCCTACTGTGGTGTAGGCTGCCAGTTAAACCTGAATGTCAAAGACGGCTACATTTACCGTGTTGACGCCCCATTTGATGCCGCACCCAACTACGGCATGCTCTGCGTCAAAGGCCGCTTTGGCACAGATTACGTCAAACATCCTCGGCGGGTAAAAACACCCCTCATTCGCACAAACCGCCACGAAGGCCGCAGTGCCAAACCACAATGGCGAGAAGCCAGTTGGGACGAAGCGCTGGACTTTGTGGCCGATGAGCTGGTTCGTCTGGTAAAAGAGCATGGCGGCGACAGCATTGCCACGTATGCCAGCGCCAAAGCAACCAATGAAGATACCTACGTTTTTCAAAAATTTGTGCGTGCGCTGTTAGGTACAAATAACGTAGACCACTGCGCCCGCTTGTGTCATGCCGGTTCGGTAACGGGTTTACAGTTGGCAATTGGCTCCAGCGCAATGTCCAATTCCATTGCCGAAATGGAAAATTTGGAAGCCTTTATTGTGACCGGTTCCAATACAACAGAAACCCATCCGGTTATTTCCAACATTCTTAAAAAAGCCGTACGCAAAAATGGCGCCAAGCTCATTGTGATTGATCCTCGTCGTATAGGCATGGTTGATTTTTCAACGTTGTGGCTCCAGCAAAACCCCGGTACAGATGTGGCTGTTTTTCAGGCGATGGCACACGTTATTGTGAAAGAAGGGCTGTATGACCCGGATTTCATTCGCAGCCGGACGGAAGGGTTTGAGGATTATCTGGAATCGTTGGAGAAATATACGCCGGAGTGGGCGGAACAGGTTAGCGGTGTGCCTGCGGCCAAAATTCGGGAGGCGGCACGCATTTATGCCAGTGCAGAGCGGGCGGCAATTTATTGGGGGATGGGGATTAGCCAAAGCACACATGGCACAGACAATACACTGTCGCTGGTAAATTTGGCGATGCTTTGCGGCCATGTGGGCAAATCTGGTACGGGGTTGAATCCCCTTCGCGGGCAAAATAATGTGCAGGGCTGTTCAGACAGCGGCGGGCTGCCTAATGTGTACACAGCCTATCAGGCGGTAAATGATGATGAAGCGCGCACAAAGTTTGAACAGGTTTGGGGTGTGCCATTGAATGGTCAGCCGGGATTGACGGCGACCGAAATGGTGGATGGCGCGTTGACGGGGGCTGTTCGTGGTATGTATGTGGTGGGCGAGAATCCGATGATGAGTGAGCCGAATCAGAACCATACCCGCAAGGCGCTGGAGGCGCTGGAGCTGTTGGTGTGTCAGGATATTTTTGTGAATGAGACGGGCGAGATGGCGGATGTGATTTTGCCCGCGACCAGTTTTGCGGAAAAGGATGGCACGTTTACCAATACTGACAGGCGGGTGCAGCGATGCCGGGCGGCTGTCGCTCCGGTGGGGCAGTCGCGGCCTGATTGGGAGATTATTTGTGATTTGGGGCGGCGGGTTGAGCAGCGGCTGGGTGTGCAGCTTTCGGCGGGATTTTCTTACAACCACCCGCGTGAAATTTGGGAGGAGATGCGGCAGGTGACGCCTGCTTTTTGGGGAATTGATTATGACCGGATTGAGCGGGAAGGCGGGGTGCATTGGCCTTGTCCCAGCTTTGATCATCCGGGGACGCCGTTTTTGTTTGCGGATGGTTTTCCGAGGGGGCGGGGTAAGTTTTGGGCGGTTGAGTATGGCACGGAGTCGGAGCAGCCGGATGAGGCGTATCCGTTTAATTTGAGTACGGGGCGGGTGCTTTATCATTGGCACGGCCGTACCCTGACCAGCCATTCCAAACTGGATGAGGTGTATCCGGAAGCAACGTGCGAAATGCACCCGGACGATGCCGAGTCGCTGGCTTTGGAGACGGGTGACTGGGTGGAAGTGGCGTCGCGGCGTGGGGCCATTAAGGTGCGGGTGCTGGTGACTGGGCGCTCACCAAAGGGTACGGTGTTTATTCCGTTTCATTTTGCGGAAGCGGCTGCCAATTTGTTAACGATGAATCGGATTGACAAGCGGGCCAAGATACCGGATTACAAGAATACGGCCGTACGCATTACCAAAACCACACCGCCGGAAGGGTGGGTGGACAAGCCGCTCACCAAGCGCGGGGCCATTAAAGACCCGGTACAGGTGCATTAAGGAACGAGAATGAAATAACCTGCAAAACTGAGATTGGAGATTGGAGATTAGAGATTGGAGACCGGTGTAATCTCTAATCTCCAGTCTTTAATCTCCTGTAAGTTATTAAATTTCCTAAGAGAAAAAGGGGATGAAAGATTTGCTTTCATCCCTTTTTTGTTTTTGTCTGGCAAAGTGGGCAGTTAACGAACAATGACGGGCAGCATTACCCGGTAATTGTCATCATTGAGAATGTGGCCGATGCTGCCATTTACAGATATAGGAGCATTGGCATTGCTAATCAGCGAGCTGAAAATTTCATCCCCTTCTGCGTCCAGGTCGCCAATGACATCTACACTGTAAGTTTTTTCCGTATCCCCCGGCTGGAAGGTAAGCGTGCCGGTCACTGTGCCGGTGAAATCGCTGCCGAATTTCGCCCCTGTGTCACCAAAGCCGTCGCTGATGGCATAGTCCACCGTGACGACAAAGGCGGCTGGTGTGGAGAGGGAGACGGTGAAAACGGCGGGGGTTGTGCCGCTGTCGCCTTCCATAACAGATGGGCCAACATTTTGGGAAAGGGTGGCGGTGTCGTTGTCGGTGATGGTGGCCTGTCCGGTGGCATCTGCCAGGTTGGCGTTGGTTTGATTGCTTAACTGGACGGTGAACGTTTCATCGCCGCCTTCGTCGTAGGTGTCGTGGAGGATGGGGACGGTGATTTGTTTGCTGGTTTCTCCGGCGGTGAAGGTGAGTGTGCCGTTGGTGGCGGTGTAGTCGCTGCCGGCAACGGCCGTTCCGTCTACAGTGGCATAATCAACCATGACGGTGTTGGCCGCAGCCGGAGACAGCGTCACGTCGAACACCGCGTTGTTTGTGCCCGTGCCTTCGGAAATGGTGACATCGTTGATGGTGAGTGTAGGTAGACCGTCGTCGTCTACAATTGTGCCAACGGCCGTTCCGTCCAAAATGGCGGCGTTTGTGGGACTGCTCAGTGTCACCGTAAACGTTTCGTCTGTCTCGTCGATGCTGTCTGTGGCAATGGGGACGGAGATGGTTTGCTCTGTGATGCCCGGATTGAAAGTAAGTGTGCCGCTGGTGCTGGTGTAATCGGCGGGTTGGGTGGCTGTGCCGTCGCTGGTGGCGTAGGCCACTGTGACAGTTTGGCTGCTGTCCGGCGTGAGGGTGACAGTGAACACGGCCGTTACCGACCCGCCCGTCCCTTCCAGCACAGAACTATCGGCAATGGTTAGCTGGTGTTGGGCTTCATACGCGCCCATGTCGCAGGTGGCCGTGCCGTCATTATCGCCATCGTAAGGACGTGCGATGCCGCGCTGGTCAGTGGCCGGGCAGTTGTTGTTACTGCCTGCGTCGATGGCCGGGCTGCCGGGCTGAAGGGCATGGGTTTGGGTGGGGCCGCCGTTATCGGCCAGCGGGCCAAGCAGGGGGTCTACCCCTTGCAAATCGCCTGCGCCGGTGAGGTCGCAGTTAAAATCGCTGGACAAATTATTGCCGTTTGAAACCCAGGTTGTGTTGCTTCCGGGTTGGCACTGCTGCTCCTGATTGTTGGCAATGATGTTGTTTTGCAAGGTAACTGTGGCGTTGTTGGCTGCTGAAACACCGTTCCAGCCAGTGCCAGCCGTGCCGGTGCGGGTGTTGTTGGCAATGGTATTGTTGATGAGGGTGAGGGAGACGCTGGGGCCGGAGACGTAGATGCCGCTGTTGTTGTTTGTGGCGACGTTGCCGCTGACGGTGCTGTTGGTCATGGTGATGGTGCCGCTTTGGGCGAAGAGGGCAGGGCCGGAGGCGGATTGGTTGTTGGTGAAGGTGCTGTTTTCGAAAACGGCCGTTTCTGTGCTGACAATGACACCGCCGCCAAAAGATGTGGCGCTGTTGCCGCTGATGGTGCTGTTGGTGACAGTTAACGGCCGTGATGTGTAGAGACCGCCCGCCTGAGAACCAAGTGCCGTGTTATCCTGAATGTGCGAATTGGACACGGTTAATGTGCCAAAG
Organism: uncultured Ardenticatenaceae bacterium; assembly: GCA_964600035.1. Classification (GTDB taxonomy): domain Bacteria; phylum Chloroflexota; class Anaerolineae; order Promineifilales; family Promineifilaceae; genus CAZRIB01. The sequence goes on from CAZRIB010000111.1 coordinate 7,166, forward strand.
GTGTAATTGTAAATGCCGCCGCCCAGAGCGTTTGCCGTGTTGGAGATAATGTCGCTGCTGTCAATGGTAAGATTGCCCAGCGTGAAAATGGCGCCGCCGCTGCCAGCCGATATGTTGTTGGTCAGGGTGACATTTTGCAGCAAAACGTTCATGCCGTTGCCGACCAGTACAGCCCCGCCGCCGCTGACAAAGATGCTGCTGTCGGCGGGTGTTTGCCCGTTTTGCAGGGTCATGTTGCTGAGGGTGGCGTGGTCGTTGAGGGTGAAGATACGGCCGTTACCGCCCCCGTCTACAATGGTGCTGCCTGCGCCTGCGCCATTGACGGTGATGGCAGTGCTAATTGTCACACCGAATTCGTTGTAAGTACCTGCGGCGACTTCTACCGCGTCGCCATCAACTGTTTTGGCAACGGCCGTGCCAATGGTGGCGCATGCTGTTCCTGCGGAAAGGCAGTCGTTACCGTCGCTGCCGGTGGAGGCATTGACAAAGTAGGTGGCGGCCGGTGCAGCCTGTGAAAGGCGCACATTGGCCGCCAATGCCACCAGCAGCAGCACAGGTGCGGCCACACCGAACAGAAGCTGTAACGCACCGGGTAACGATTTTTGTTTGGATTTCATCTTTATTTCTCCTTGATACGATTGAACCAATACACGCTAATGGCAGAATAAAGATGAAACGATCTAAAAACGATCTAAGTGATGTTGGGTGGGTTGGGCAACAGGCGGTGGATTATGGATAATGGGCGAGTCTTATACACGTAACCCGAAGTCCGTATACCGTTTTCCGATGAAACTACCAGAATATGGTACGCGGGAAACGGAAATCGGTTTACGGATTACTGAATAGGGAATCGTACTTTAATCTTTAATCGATTAATCATTAATTTTTTGTGATACCGAGGAAATGATGATTCA
>CAZRIB010000111.1:8179-10311 GCA_964600035.1 uncultured Ardenticatenaceae bacterium
AATCTTTAATCGATTAATCATTAATTTTTTGTGATACCGAGGAAATGATGATTCAGAATAATATGAATGTAAATCGTGTGATTGTGATTGTGTTAGATAGTGTTGGCATTGGTGAACTGCCGGATGCCGGTAAGTATGGTGATGTGGGCAGCCACACGCTGGGGAATACGGCCGTTGCTGTTGGCGGCTTGCGTGTGCCCAATATGGCTAAAATGGGGCTGGGGAATGTCGCCATTTTGCAGGGGGTGAATCCGGTTACTGAGCCAACGGCCGTTTACGGCAAAATGGCCGAAATTTCTGCCGGTAAGGATACAACAACCGGCCATTGGGAACTGATGGGGCTGCACCTGAAACGGCCGTTTCCCCTTTATCCCAATGGCTTCCCCCCGGAAGTGATGGACGCTTTTGAAAAAGCCATTGGCCGGGGCACATTGGGCAACAAACCCGCTTCTGGCACTGTTATTTTGGATGAACTGGGCGAAGAACACATGAAAACCGGCAAACCCATCGTCTACACCTCCGGGGACAGCGTGTTCCAGATTGCCGCCCATGAAGAAATTATTCCTTTGGAAGAATTGTATGATATGTGCCGCAAGGCGCGCGAGATTTTACGCGGGCCGCATGAAGTCAGCCGGGTGATTGCCCGCCCATTTGTGGGGCAGCCGGGCAGCTTTACCCGCACCGCCAACCGTCACGACTTTTCAGTGGAGCCGCCTCAACCAACTGTGCTGGATGCGCTGAAAGAGGCGGGATACATGGTGTATGCCGTTGGCAAAATTAATGACATTTTTGTGGGACGAGGCATTACCGAGTATGTCTACACCCAGGACAACATGGATGGGGTGGACAAGACATTGGCCGCCATGCGGGAAAAGACAGAACCGGGATTAATTTTCACCAATCTGGTTGATTTTGATGCCAAATTCGGCCACCGCAATAATCCGCAGGGGTATGCTGATGCGCTGGCTGAGTTTGATGCGCGTATTCCGGAACTGCTGGCGGCGATGCGTGAGGATGATATGCTGGTCATTACGGCCGATCATGGCAATGACCCCACAACGCCTTCTACTGACCATTCGCGGGAGTATGTGCCTGTTTTGATTGCCGGAGAACGGGTCTTTGGCGGCACAAATATTGGGGTGCGGGCGACATTTGCAGACCTGGCCGCGACGATTGCGGATATTTTCCGGGTGAAACGGCCGTTGGTGGGCACCAGCTTCAAGCGCGATATTATGGCCACGCTGGATACCATCTATGGAGAAGAACTGCTGGAAATGCTGAACGAGAATCCGGCTTTGATTGCGCGTCTTATTGACCACACGCTGCTGCGCCCGGATGCAACGGAAGAGGATATTGCCCGGTTGTGTGAAGAGGCGAAGCAGTACAATTTTGCCTCGGTGTGTGTGAACCCGACCCATGTGTCGTTTGCGGCGAAGCAGCTGCAGAATACGGCCGTAAAAACCTGTGCCGTGGTTGGCTTTCCGCTTGGGGCTACCACAACCCACGACAAGGTGGTGGAAACAGAACGTGCCATTGCCGCCGGTGCGTCCGAGATTGACATGGTTATCAACATTGGCGCATTGAAGGGGCAAGATTACGATTTTGTCGCCCAGCAAATTGCCGCAGTGGTGCAGACTGCCCACAATCATCAGGCATTGTGCAAGGTCATCATTGAAACATCGTACCTGACAGAAGCGGAAAAGATTCGGGTGTGTGAGTTTGCAGCCGCGGCCGGAGCCGATTTTGTGAAAACGTCAACAGGTTTTAGCGGCGGCGGTGCGACTGTGGAAGATGTGGCTTTGATGCGGCAAACGGTTGGCCCGCGCATTGGTGTGAAGGCGTCTGGCGGGGTGCGCAGTTATGAGGCCGCCCGTGCCATGATTGCCGCCGGAGCAAACCGGATTGGTACGAGCAGCGGTGTTCGCATCGTCAAAGAAGCATTGGGTGAGGAAACGGCCGCTGCGCCTTCATCTGGCTATTAGGTGGATGAAGAATTGAGAATGGAGAATTGAGAATTGTGAATGGGGGTGGTATTTAATATCATTTGATTGTAACCATTCAGGTTCAGGTTTGTTTTAGGCAGGGAGCAGGACGACGAATTAAAGAAGGAACAAATTTTTCTTAATTCTTTG
>CAZRIB010000112.1:0-10287 GCA_964600035.1 uncultured Ardenticatenaceae bacterium
GCCACCAGCGGGCACGGTCTGGAAACCGGCCCGAGCACCTGTATGGTTACTTTTTCTTTCCCCTTTTTCTCTGCTGGTCTGTGGTAAAATGGCGGCTATGCCCATTCAATTATTGTCTGATCAATTGGCTTCTCAGATTGCGGCTGGCGAGGTGGTGGAACGGCCGTTTTCCGTGGTAAAAGAACTCGTGGAAAATGCGATAGACGCGGGTGCTTCCACCATTAACATTGACATCCGTGAAGGAGGCCGCGACCTGATTCAAGTAGCCGACAATGGCTGTGGTATTCCGGCGGCGGAGATTGAAACCGCTTTTTTACGCCATGCCACGTCCAAATTAACGGCCGTTGAAGACCTGAACGCCATCGCCACATTAGGCTTTCGTGGAGAAGCATTGGCCGCCATTGCGGCTGTCAGCCAGCTAACCATTGTCTCGCGAGCAGAAGGCGAGCAGACAGGAACCCGTTTAATGCTGGAAGGGGGCAAAATTACCAGCCGCGATGTGATGGGGGCGGCACAGGGAACGGTCATTGCGGTTGAAAAACTGTTTTACAACACACCGGCACGGCTAAAATTCCTCAAGTCGGTCACGGCCGAAAAGCGGCTGATTGATGAATTCGTTTCCCGCTATGCCCTGGCCTATCCCCACATACGCTTCCGGCTGACCCACAACGGCCGTATCACCTTCCAGACCAACGGCTCTGGCAGTGTGCTGGACGTGCTGATTGCCGTCTATGGCATTGACACAGCCCGCCAATTGTTGACGTTGGATGGCGCACCACCACCCGCAGACGAGCCTGCCCCGGATGATCAGACAGCCCGCAAAGCTGTCACCGTCTCTGGCTATGTTGGCCCGCCCAGTTTACATTGGGCAAATCGCAGCCATATTACGTTGTTTGTAAACGGCCGTTGGATCAAAGACAACGCCATTACCTATGCCGTCATTCAGGCTTACCACACGCTGCTGCCAGTCGGCCGTTACCCCATGGGCATCATCTTCATCAACCTGCCACCGGATGAAGTGGACGTTAACGTACATCCCACCAAAACAGAAGTGCGTTTTCGGCGGGCGAACGCTGTTTTTGGCGCAGTGCAAAAGACGGTGCGGCAGGTGCTGGTAGCGCACTCTCCTATTCGTCAGGTTGGCGGCTGGACAACGCCCGCTGCCCAGACAGCCGCGCCGGTTGGCTGGGAAGGTACCTTGACCCCAAACACGGCCGTTCCCGAAGAGACCAGCCCGCAGGGGGAACTGGCGCTGGATTGGAACCAAAGCTGGGAGAACAGCCAACCCGCCGCCGCACAAAGTGACCCGTCGTCCCAAACAAAGCCGCTTGGCGGTGACAAGCTGCCCATTATGCGGGTTGTGGGGCAGGTGGGGGCGGCATATATCATCACAGAAGGGCCGGACGGTATGTTTCTCATTGACCAGCATGCTGCCCATGAGCGCATTTTGTATGAGCAGTTTATGGCGGCCTGGCAGGATGATGCCATTGTGTCGCAGGGGTTGGTGGCGGGTACGGCCGTACACCTCACCCCAGACCAGGCCACTCTGCTTCAGGACAACCTGGACACATTAGCCAGGATTGGCTTTCAAGTAGAGCCATTTGGCCCCAATGCCTTTATGATTCGCGCCATTCCGGCCATATTGGCAAAAAAGGATCCGGCGCAGGCCTTGCTAACCGTTGTGGAAGATTTGGAGCGCGGCGACAAGCCCATGCAGGAGAGTATTGAGGCAAAAATTATTTTGCGGGTGTGCAAAACGGCAGCCGTTAAAGCCGGGCAGACGCTTTCCATGCAGGAGATGAATGCCATGATTCGCCAACTGGAGGCGTGCCAGAGTCCGCATACATGCCCGCATGGCCGCCCGACGATGATTCACCTTTCGGTGACACAGCTTGCCAAGGAGTTTGGCCGGATATAATTATCAATGATTAATTATTGATAATTATTAATGATATGGTGGGTGATGAAGCCGCTAAATTGTGGGGGGCGGTTGGGTGTAAAGATGACCGGCCAGATAGCTCCGTTGGGAACGCGAATGGCATGAAGGAAACGGCCGTAACGCCGCATCGCTTCCGGTGTCGGTTCCCTGTACTGGGTAATCAGCAGCCACAGCAAACAGCGAATAAACATCCCGTGTGAAAAGACCACAATCCATTTTTCCTGACGTTGGGCACAGTGTGTCAGCACCTGCCAGCCGCGTGCCATCAGTTCTGCAAACGACTCGCCCCCTTCATTTTCTCGTTCTTCGGGATCGCAGCGCAGCCAATAGGCTTCTGCCCACTGTCCTCGTTCGCGGCCACGTGTGCCCAGGTAGCGCTCTGGGTGGAGGTAGGTAAATTCGTGAACAGGCCATGTTTCTTGTGGCACATGGGGAAAGCGTTTGATGGTGGGAACGGCCGTTTCCCGTGCCCGCGCATAAGAAGAGGTCACAATTAAATCCGGGGCAGTTGAAAACACGCCGGCCACACGATGGGCTTCTTGCCAGCCAACGGCCGTTAACTCCGACAGCGCCGGATGCACCGTGGGTAAATTCGCATTAGACACGCTTTCCCCATGTCGCACAAACCAAACTACAGCCATAAAAATAATGCGTCATGATTGAAGATCAATGATTAAAGAGGCCTTTTGTTTCACTGTTTCGGCCGTACCACTGGCCAACAGAGCGCTCCTTGAATCAATAACCTACAACCCCCGCTCCCCCCGAATATACGGCAAACCCAAGGCGGCCGGTGCGCCCAAGCGCTTCTTGATTGCCGCCCGCGACCCCAAAACCAGCGCCAAAATCGTCAACAAATAAGGCGTCATCTTCAAGAAAAAGCTAAAGTTGGAATTAATAAAAAGCGGATTGGTAAAACCAAACAACACAGCCGGCCCTTGCAAATCCAATATGCCGCGGCGAAGCGCACCAAACAAATAGCCGCCCAACGCCGCCCGCAGCGGATCCCATTGGGCAAAAATCACCAGACCAACCGCAATCCAGCCCTGTCCGGATGTTGTCTGGTCGCTGTACCAGCCCGGCGACACCGCCAGACTAATCGTTGCCCCGGCTAATCCGGCCAAACAGCCGCCCACAAACACATAAAAGTAGCGCAGCCGGTAAACATTGATGCCCATGGTGTCCGCTGCGGCAGGATTTTCGCCAACAGCCCGCAAGTGCATGCCCGGCCGTGTGCGGTTAATGTAATACCAGGCCAGCGGCGCAAACAAATAACCCACATACACCAAAATGTTGTGATCAGCAAAAAAGACCGGCCCAATGAAAGGAATAGAAGACAGCAAAGGAATGTCGAACACGGGCATAAGGGGCGGTGTTTGTCCTGTTAACCCTTCACCAAAAACCAGTGCCAGCCCAGTACCCAAAAACGTGAGCGACAAACCACTGACAACCTGATCTGCTTGAAAATGAATGGTAACCAGGCCATGAGCCAAACTTAAGATGCCGCCAGCCAGAACAGCGGCCAATAAACCCAGCCAGGCGTTGTTTGTTGCCAAAGAGGTGCTAAACCCGGCCATTGCTCCCAGGAGCATCATACCTTCCACACCCAGGTTCAAAATACCTGCGCGTTCAGCAAAAATTTCACCAATTCCGGCAAAAAGCAAAATCGTTCCTGTTGCCAGACCTGCGTGTAAGATAATTTCTAAATTCATGCTGCCTCCGCTGCCGATGCCGTACGGACAATTTTGATTTTGTATTTCAGCAGCACATCACTGCTAATGACCATGAATAAGATAATGCCTTGCAGCATTTGGGCAAGCCCGGATGGCTGCAATTCCCGGCCAGCAACAATGAGCGCGCCAAAGAGAATGGAAACGAGAATGACGGCAAACGGGTTTAGTTTTGCCAGCCAGGCGACGATGATGCCCGTGAAGCCATAACCGGGTGAGATGCGTTCTTGCAGGCGATGCACGACACCGGTAATTTCTGACATACCTGCCAGCCCGGCCAGCGCGCCTGAAACCATCATGACGATAACGATGTTGCGGGTGATGTTTAGCCCGGCATAGCGGGCGGCTTTGGGATTGTCGCCGATTAGTTTGATTTCGTAGCCCCACCGGCTGCGGTCGAAAATCCACCAGACGATAACGGCCGCAACCAGACCAAACGCCACACCAACATGCAAGGTCATGCCAGAGATGCGATCCAGCCCGATAGATGCCATGAATTTTGCCAGACCGCTCCCCGATTCCATAAAGGTGTTGTATTCGCGGGCAAAATCGGTGACACGGGGCAGCCAGGCGTTTTTGGCAAAAGTAGGCGTCATTTGGAAGCCGCCGTCGCTCCACCGGTCAAAAATCCAGAAATTGTTCCACAGCACGGCAACATAGTTGAGCATGAGTGTGGTAATGATTTCGTTGACTTGATATTTGGCTTTCAGGTAGCCGGGGAAAAAGCCCCAAATTGCGCCGCCAAGCATCCCCATGATCATCATCAGGCCAATGACAACGATGCGCGGGGTTTCTGGCCCCACGAGCGGGATGAGAACGACAAGGCTGGCGGCAAAAGCGCCGATGTAGAACTGCCCTTCGGCGCCGATGTTCCACAGTTTCATTTTGAAGGCGATGGCGCAGGCCAGACCAACCATGATGAGTGGGGTGGCTTTGACCATTGTGTCGGAGAAGGTGGCCCAACTGCCAAAGGTGGCTTTGTAGAAGAATTGGAGAACGAGGAGGGGCTGGCCGCCGATGAATTTCAGGATGATGCCGCTGATGATGAAGGCAACGACGACGGAGCCGATGGAGGTGGCGGCTGGCAGCCATTTGGGGACGTCTTCGATGCGTTTTTCAAAGGTGATGGTAAAGGGTAGGTTCATTTGGCTGCCTCCGTTTGTGGTTTGGACACGGCCGTTCCTGTCATCATTAAGCCTATTTCATGAATATCTGCATTTTCAGCATCTACAATGCCCATAATGCGTCCTTCAGACATGACAGCGATGCGGTCACTGAGTGCCAGCAGTTCCTCCATTTCTTCCGAAATGAGCAGGATGGCTGTGCCCGCTTCTCGCTGTTCCAAAAGCAGTTTCTGGATTGATTCAATAGCTCCCACATCCAGCCCGCGGGTAGGCTGAACGGCCACCATCAACTTTGGTTGGGCTGAAATTTCGCGGGCGAGAATGACTTTTTGCAAATTGCCGCCGGACAGTTTGCGGGCTAATGTGCGCACGCCGGGGGCCAGGATGCCGTATTTGTCTTTAAGCCTGCGGGCAAGGTTGCGGGCGTTGGTGAAGTTGATGCTCCAGCCGTTACCGATGGGGTCATCACGGTAATTTTTCATGATGGTGTTTTCGGTGATGCTCATGTTGGGGGCACTGCCAACACCGGTGCGGTCTTCTGGCACGTGTGCCATGCCTAGTTTGATGGCTTCGATGGGGGGCTTGTTGGCGACTTCTTTGCCGTTTATTTTGATGCTGCCGCGGCACGGCCGTAACCCGGTGATGACTTCTGCCAATTCACTTTGGCCATTACCGGCAATGGCCGCGATGCCCAAAATTTCGCCTTCACGAACATCCAGGGATACTTTGCGCAATGCAGGCACGCCTTTGTTGTTTTCTGCTTCCACATCGCGCACTTCCAGCACCACTTTGCCCGGTTTTTGCGGTTTTTTTTCTACAGAAAAGATGACGCCGCGCCCAACCATGAGCCGGGCCAGTTCTTCTTTGGTCATGCCGGCCATGTTTACGCCTTCGGCGGTGACTTTGCCTTTGCGCAGAACGGTAACGCGGTCAGCAACGGCCGTTACTTCATGCAGTTTGTGGCTGATGAAAATGATCGATTTGCCTTGAGCAACCATCGAGCGCATGGTATTCATCAGTTCGTCAATCTCTTGCGGAGCCAAAACGGCCGTTGGTTCATCCATAATCAAAATTTGTGCGCCCCGGTACAGCGTCTTCAAAATCTCCACACGCTGCTGCTCCCCCACAGACAACTGCCAAATTTTTGCCGTCGGGTCTACACGCAGCCCAAACCGCTCCTCCAGCGCCAAAATCTTTTTGTCATATTCAGCCAGATTCATAAAAAAGCGAGGCTCATCCAGACCCAGCAAAATATTTTCCGTGACCGTTTGCGTGGGAACCAGCATAAAATGTTGGTGAACCATGCCAATCCCTTTGGCAATGGCATCTTTGGGCGAATTAAAATGAACCTCCTCGCCCATCACTTTAATGACACCTGATGATGGTTTGTACAAACCGGCCAAAGCATTCATTAAAGTACTTTTACCCGCGCCATTTTCACCTAACAGGGCGTGGATTTCTCCCTGCTTTAGCGAAAAGTTCACATGATCATTCGCCAGTACACCAGGGAAGCGGATAACAATATCTTTCATCTCCACTGCAAGGGGCGTTTCACTCATGTCGTTATCCTTTATAAATGAAGATTAATGCTTAAAGAGCTGTGATTAAAGCAGCGGTGATGCCAGCAGCAGAGGGGCTTTAATCATCAATCATCAATCATCAATCTTTGAATCTTAAAAGAAGAGATAGAGGGTGTTGATTCCCCTCTATCTCTTGCAAAGCTTGAAAGCCTTAACTGTCTAGCTCAGGCAGTTCGGCCGTGATGTTTTGATTCCACCAGTACATACAGGTCTGGCATGGGCTGCCAAACTGGGCAAAGCCATCCAGGTCTGCCTGTTCCAGGCTGACACCGTCTTCCAGCACAACGTTGCCCTGGTTGTCAATGATGGGGCCTTTGAACACATCAAAGCGCGTGAATTCACCGGCCAGCATCTTGTCCAGCGTGTCGCGTACCAACTGCAAATCTTCTGCGGGCAGTTCGGCGACGCCGGGCTGCAGTTCTTGCCCATCCATGAAGCCGTAGAGACCCAATGCGCCGGAATCGGCATCGAAATATTCCCAGCCGCCAACCCATGTGCCATCGCGGGATTCTTCTACAATGCGGGCGTAGACGGGGCCCCAGTTCCAATACATGGAGGTGAGGCAGGCATCGACCACACAGTTGCCCACGTAGTCGTAGGTGATGCCCCATTTGCCTTCTGGTGCGGCTTCTGCCGGGGCGGGGGTGTCTGCGCCGGTCATAACAACCTGGGCGCCGGCATCAAAGAGAGAAGAAGCGGCTTCTTTTTCCAGAATGGGGTCATGCCAGGTGAAAATCCAGCGGACATCGATGGTGCATTCGGGGCAGGTTTGCTGCACGCCCAATGCAAAGGCGTTGCCCAGGCGGAGTTCTTCTGGAATGGGGAAGGTGGCGATGTAGCCCAATTTGGGGTTGCCATCCATTTTGGCGCGGGAACCGGCCAGCATACCGGCGAGGTATTTCATGTCTTCCATTGCGCCAAAGAGGTTGCCAAAGTTGTCTTCGTTGGATTTGAAGCCGCTGATGTGGATGATGTCTACGTCCGGGAATTCTTCGGCGACGATTTCGGAGGCGTCCATGTAGCCAAAGGAGGTTGTGAAGATGACATCGAATCCTTTGCGGGCCAGGGAGCGGATGACTTGTTCTGCATCTGCACCTTCGGCGACGAGTTCAACGTAGGCGGTGTGGACGTTGTCTACGTTTTCTTCGACGTATTGGCGACCTACGTCGTGTGCCTGGGTCCAGCCGCCGTCATCGTGGGGGCCAACGTAGACGAAAGCGACGTTGTATTTGCCTTCTTCGATGGTGGGGATTTGGTAGCCGCCTTCTTCTGTGGTGGCTGGCTGTTCGGCTGCCGGTTGTTCGGCGGTTGTTTCTTCGGTGGTTGTTTGGTCTGCGGGGGGTTCTTCTGTTGTTTGGCTGCCACCGCAAGCGGCCAGGGCCAGTACCAGTATGAGGCTGGTGATGAGTAGGTAAAACAGGCGTTTGGATTTCATGCAGGTTTTCTCCTTTTGAAGGTGAATCTCTTCTCTTTTGATTTGGTTGTGCCGGTAACGGCCGTTACCGGTTCCAAATAAATTAACTGACTACATACCAGGTTATATGGGTGTTTTATCCGGGGCCTCACCTCCTTTAAGGGGGTCGTGGAAACTTACTGAATTACGCTGCTTTACTGGCGTGATGTTGAATTGTTGCCAGTTCATTTTGAAACAACTGTAACAGCTTGTTGTTTCCTGATGCCTGTGCTGTGTTGATGGCTTCCTGGATAGCGGTTTCGGCGGCGGCGTACTGTTTTAACCGCCTTTGGGTCTGGGCTTGTAGATAGAGCAGTTGTGCCTTGAAGATGCCGGAAAGTTGTGGCTGCTGGGCGGCGATGGCGAGGGCTTCTTCGATGTGGTGCAGTGTTTGGGTCAGGTTGTTTCGGTCGAGATGGTATTGTGCCAGTATCTGGTGGCAAACGGCCGTATTTGCGGCATCAGTCAGTCCTAAACGCAGGGCTTCTTCCACACTTTGCGCGGCAGATGGCGGGATTTGCCGTTTGCCGCTGCTTTGGAGAAGGGCTTTTTGCAGATGGGCTTCAGCCAAATTGGGGCGCTGTTGAATGAGTTGTTTGAGCTGTCTGTTTGCCTGGTTGACAGCCCCGCCTCGGCGAAGGGCATCGATATAGCGGATTTGCAGCAGGGCATCCTGCGGGTTGGCTTTTGCTTGCTGGCGAAGTTGGGTGAATGCAGCTTCGTCGGTCAGGTTGGTAAAGGCAACCATTTCAAAGCGTCCGGTGCGATCTGCCCAATAGTAACCGGCCAGCATGATGATGTGGAAAACGGCCGTTATCCCACTTAGCCAGGGCGTTGCCTGAAAATCATAAATTGTGCGCCAGTCGCCAATGGGCAGCACCAGCGTAAAAAGCGGGTAATAAACCAGCGAGAAAAACACCTGAAACCGGAAGGCGCGCAGAGCAAAATAGCGCAAGCTGGCGGCTTTTGCTTTTCGCAGTATGAGCCACAAAACGAGGCCGAAAATCAGGTTGCCTAAAGTACCGGCCAGGCTGATAAACCATTCTTGCCCTGGGGCAAAGGTGCGGTCGGGAACGACATAGCCCCAAAAGACTCTGTAAGCAAATTCAACCACACGTCCTCCCATTAGTTGAATGGGAATGGCGTGAAGGAGTTCGTGGAGCAGCACACCGATGGGGACGGCGATGTAAAAAGAGGCTTGTTCGGCCAGGCTTTTTTGGCGTGGGGAGAATGGCGAGGTTGTGAAGGCTTGCCATTCGCGAATGAGGGTCACTAAGAGTTGTACGCCGCGAAAGACGTATAAAAGGGCAAAGAGGTTAAAAAGACCGGTTAAAACCATGGGTAGTTTCTACCGCTGGACACCTTGATGGGTTTGTGAATGAACCGGGTCAAGGTGTATAGAAGCCAGTATCCGTAACTCGTAATTCGTGCGCCGTAACCCGTTGCAAGGGGGCTGCGGATAGTGGCAATTTTACAATTTATGGGTGTGTAAAGGTTACGGCCGTATTCGGGTGCCGGTTTCGCCTTTTAGGGCGCGGGCCATATTGGGCGGGTCTGTAATAACGGCCGTTTTACCGCCATTGTCCAGGAAATTTAACACCGCCTCAATTTTAGGCAACATTGAGCCAGGTGCAAAATGGCCTTCAGCCATATATTTACGCATCTCTTCGGCCGTGACATCCGTCAAGTTCTTCTGCTGAGGCGTATTAAAATTGACGGCAACGTGTTCTACACCCGTAGAAATCAAAAACAAATCGACACCCAGTTTGGTTGCCAGTAAGCTGCTGGCGCGATCTTTATCAATCACCGCGTAAACACCCTTCAATTCACGCAGTTCACCCTCATCGTTATGTACCACAGGAATACCACCACCGCCAGCCGCAATCACAATGTTACCGGCCTCTACCAGGTCACGAATTGCCTCTTCTTCCATCACACGCAGCGGTTTGGGAGAAGCCACCACACGCCGCCAACCCCGCCCGGCATCTTCCACCACTTGCCAGCCTTCTGCTTCAAACTTTTTAGCTTCGGCCTCACTCATAAATCCGCCAATCGGTTTTGTGGGGTGTTCAAAGGCCGGATCATGTTTATCGACCAATACCTGGGTGATGAGGGATACAACCATTTTGCGAATACCGCGCGAATACAGCTCATTGCGTAAGGCTTGCTGCAGCATGTAGCCAATTGAGCCTTGCGTGTCAGCCACGATCAAGTCGAGCGGCGTGGTGTGAACAGCGTGAGCAGCCAATTCGTTCCGGCGTAAAATAAAACCGGCTTGCGGGCCGTTGCCGTGTGTAATGATAATTTGCCAGCCTTCTTCAACCATATTGGCCAAATGTTTGCTGGTTTCGCGAATTGCATCCCATTGGCGCAAAACTTCAGGATGTTTTGTGTCACGAATGAGGGAGTTGCCGCCAATGGCGACGAGTGCTGTGCGGGTCATAGTTGTTTGTCTCCTGCGAAA
>CAZRIB010000113.1:0-10282 GCA_964600035.1 uncultured Ardenticatenaceae bacterium
TAGATCGTGTTACCTGCCACTTGCCACCCACTTTAATTTTTAATCATCAATCTTTATTTTGAGCGGAGCTGCTTGTAAAGGGCAGCCCACTGCGCCAAGGACAGGGTTTCGGCACGGGCACGGCCGTCTATACCAGCCAGTTCCAGTTTATGAGCCATTATTTTCTTATCCATTCCCAGTTGGCGCAAATTCTTTTGCAGCTGCTTGCGCTTTTGGCTAAACCCAACTTTGACCAGCCGGAAAAATCGTGGCACCTCCTCCGGCGGAATGCCAAGCGGCGGTGCTTGTGTCAGGTCTAGTGCCAAAATGGCAGAATCCACATCCGGGCGGGGGTAAAATGCACCAGCTTTAATCACACCGGCCATTACAGCCTGGGCATAAAATTGAACCGTCACACTAAGCAGCGACATGTTGGGGGGCACGGCCGTTACCCGCTCTGCCACCTCCTTCTGCACCGTCATCACCATATGCGTCGGTTTATGCGGCGCATCCAGCAAATGGCGCAATATCGCCCCCGTAATGTAATACGGCACATTGGCAGCCACTTTATAAGGCGTGTCAAACAATTCAGATGGATTTTGTGCCAAAATATCGCCATGAATAAGCTGCACATTATCCAGCCCGGCCAGCCGCTCTTGCAAAACAGGTATCAGCCGGTCATCCAGCTCTACAGCCACCACCTTATGGGCAGCCGCCGCCAGCAGCCTTGTTAAATGCCCCAGCCCAGGCCCAATTTCCAACACCACATCAGCAGGCTGCACATTAGCCGCCGCCACAATGCGCCCCAATACATTGTCATCAAACAAAAAGTTTTGCCCCAGGCTCTTCTTGGGTTCCAGCCCGTAGCTTTGCAAAATTTGGCTTGGATGGTTCATTGCATCCCCATTGGTGAGTCTACCGAAAAAACCGCAAAGCACTCAAAGAGCGCAAAGAAACACCAGAAAAAATCTGTGAAATTCGTGGCTTTTTTCGGAGCAGTCATTGGTTATGGCAGCCCTTGCGGAATTAAATAATTAATGTCATCAGGCGACGGCACAGGGGTTAGATAATACACATCTACATAACCCGACCAGGGTACATACTCATCCTCATCGTATCCCAGATCAATCCAGCGGCCACGCACACCCCCGCCGGTGTCTCCGGCAAAGCCTATGCCGTAACCCGGCACGTACACATAGGAGCGAAAAGGAACAACGCTGCGGTCTATGGCTACAATGCCTGTGCCAGCCGGACGGCCGCTGGCGGTAATGCCGTAGCCGGAATCGCCGGGTGCTTTGCCGGAACTGGCCGCCGTGTAAGAGGTGACCCGCATACGCACAACTCGCCAATACTCTACCGGCCCTTCCGGTGTTTGTAATGTGCGTACCACTATTTTTGTGCCATAGCCGATGACTTCGTTAACGGGCTGCCGGGCAACCCATTCGCCGTCTATTGTTTCGCTAACGGGGACGCCGTTTTCGTAACGAACGCGAATGCGCTGTCGTTTGATGCCGGGGATGCCGTAGCTGATAACGGCCGTTTCATCAATCTCCAGCTCATCTGTTGCCTGCCAAATAGTCTGGTATGGAATGGGGGTATCTTCAATGCGAAAATCTTCTGTCACCCGCACCACTTCAATGGTGTCTCCGGCGGAAAGGGGATGCTCTGGCCCCGGACGCACATAGTCAAACCCTACCAGACCAATGCCAGCTTCTGCCACAACGTCCAGGGCGTTGGTTTGGGCGGTGCGGGTTTCAATGTAACGGCCGTCTACCAAAATGGTGACAGGAAATGAACGCTGCACCGTAATGACCATGCCATCTTCCAGCCACGCTCCCATTGGCGGCGACACACTGTCTGCGGCATAGATGGGTATGCCAGCTTCTGCCAACGCCTGACCCACAAGCTGAACGGCCGTTCTCACCGTTTGCTGCCGTCCCCCATCCTGAATCGTCACCGTCACAAAGCGGCCAATTTCCACAACTTCCGGTAACAGCGTCTCATCCAAAGAAGCAAATGGCACAAGCTGACCGTCGGCAAATATCTGGGTGGCGGGTTGGGGAGAAAAGCCTGCTTCTACCAAAAATGCCCCTAATGTTGCCTGCTGTGTCCAATATGTGGCTGTACCTTCTTCAGAACGTACCAATACAGAATGGGCGCGAGAAACGCGAACGGCCGTATTTCTGTCTGCTGGCGAAGCCAAAGGCGGCACAACCACATCCTCCGGGCGCACAGACACACCCGCCGCCGCCAACACATCAGCCACCGTGTCATAATTGCCACGAACAGTCAGCGCACTATCACCGTCATAAACAGTGTACGCATCCTGAGATGCCGCCAAAAAGCCCGCAGCCAACAGACTAAAAAGGCCTAACGAGGCCACAATAATAATTTGCGTTCTTAGTTTACTCATCGACAAAAAAGAGGTTGATGATAACAGACTCGCCCAAACGCCAGTCCACAATCGCCAACCTCATTTACAAAAATGCAGCCATGAAACCGATGGCAACCAGGTGATCCTGGGCACCCAGAGGATACGCCTTAGCGCTGCTTCCTTCCGGACCTGACGCGGTTCGACGGCCTCCGCCGCCAGGGACCCAATTACCACCGGTTTCATGGCTGCATTCACCATGAAGCCTATTCCATTGTAAGCAAATTAATTCCACATGCCCAATACTTCCGGGCCGCGATCCAATTCCCAGGGATAAATAATGTAAGCATCTGTCACGGCCGCATAATAAGTAGGCGTAAAACCAGGGTAAAGCGACGTGGTCGGCTTGTAATGGAGCACGCAAGTTTCCGGAATACCACCTGCGGCATCGATGCGGTTGGCAACAGTAACGATGTTGCGCCCCTTCGTCCATACATCATCTACAACCAAAATGCGCCGTCCCTCAATCAAGTCATCATCCGGGAATTGGATAAATTCAGGAATAGCGTATTTGGCCGCAGCAGGCGATTCATAGATGCCTGGAAAATCAGCAGGAAAACGAACGGAAGCAGTGAGGATATAGGTAATGTTCAATGCTTCGGCAAGCATCCCGCCGGGCACAATGCCACCCCGGGTAATAATAAGCATGGAGTCGTAGCGCCCCTGAATTTGGGGAACCAAATAATCTATAAGTTTATCAACATCTGACCACGTTAAGACTTCGCGACGCATCGCATTCTCCTAGCCAAAAATAAAGGCATACAGTTGGCCCCATTCTATGCTAATTTTGCATCAATGGCATAAATGGCGGCTGGTACGCCTCTTGCAATGTTCCTGTGCGACAGGTTTTTACATCACTTTTATGGGTATTGTTAATTGAAAACGGGAGTCAAAATTGTAGCACAATTTGTTAAAACTCTGCACTTATTTTGACACTTTTTTCTGTTTTGGCAACGGCCGTTTCTTGCAGCAAAAACAATAACCCTGCCACACCCACAAAAAAGAACGCAATGACCTCCAGACCCAACCACTCCCCCAACAAGCCTGCCAACCCGGGCAGTGTGGCCGCCCCAATGCCTGCCGCCCCCACCTGAAACCCAATGGCATTGGGCGCATGGCGGCTGCCTATTCGTTTGGGGGTTAGCGCAATGAGCATGGGGAACACCGGAGCCAGTCCAAAACCAACGGCCGTTAACCCCACCAGAGAAGCAAACGGCGAAATATTCAAGGCAAACAGCCCTGCCCCGGCAAAAACCAGCACCAACACCCAGCGCAGCAGCCGCTCCGTGTTTGTTTCTACAAAGCCAAACACAATGCGGCCAACTGTTAAACTGCCCCAGTACAAAGTGGTCCACAGACCGGCCGTTGTGGGGGCAATCTGGCGCGATTCCACAGCAACGGTAAAGCTCCACTGCCCCAGCCCAAGCTCCATGCCTGTGTACAGGGCAAAAATGGCAATGCTAAGCCAGACCATTGGCACTTTTAGCGTGTCGCGGCTGCGTACTTTTGGGGCGGCAGGGCTGGTGGTGGTTTGTTTTTCTTCGGCGGGCAGTGTCCAATACGGCCGTGTTAGCCCAAACACCGCAAGCAGGCCAAAATGAACGGCCGCTAACAGTGCCAACCCCACCCGCCACGAAAGCGCCCAATCTAACAAGGCCGTCATTAACAATGAGCCAAGCGTTGTGCCTACGCCGAAACTGGCATGGAGCCAATTCAACAAACGAGGACGAAAACGGGCGGCGGCGTATGTGTTCATGCCTGCATCCAGCAGACCCGCCCCCAGGCCGCCAACAAACCCCATTCCCACCAGCAGCCACCACCAGGGCGTGACTGCCTGCATGAAAAAGCCCACCCCGCGCAAGGCCATTGCTGTTGTGAGCAGCAGAGCAATACCGGCCATTTGCAGTAAACGGCCGTTTGCAAAACTCGCCACAATATGCCCGGATGTCCCGGCCAAAATCAACACACCCAACGCCTTTACCGGCATGCCAAAATCTGCCCGAATAAAAGGCCAGGCCACCCCCAGCAGGCCATCCATCAGACCTAACGCCACAAATGCCGCATACGCAATGGCGACCACCCGCCAAAACGGTTTATCCATAGCCTGTGTTTTCTCCTTGTATGTAAATGGAGCGCCAGCATCCCTGCTGGCCGTGTGCCGTCTGCCACATACAAAAAGGCACAAGAAAACATACTTGCGCAGGCTTTCTTGTGCCCCTTATTAAAACGAAATAGTGTTAGCCGCGGGTATTACTTCTTTTTGCGTGATGGGAACCGGGTAAGCACCGTGGCCGCATCTGGCATGGGCAGACGGCTGCCATTTTTGATGGCGCCTGGCACACGAATTTGTCTCGTGCCGCCGCCAAGCTGGTAAATGTAAACGGCCGTCTCCGGCTCACTCATACTTAACGGCACAAACGCCTGTCCCAGCAAATAACCTTCACTGTCAATGGCGCAGCTTGTCACCGTGCCAATCACCTTGCCCCGCCGGTCAAGCACCGGATCGCCATGCTCTGGCCGGCGCACACCCTTCTCGTTCATGCGGAAGCGTACCACCACACCGTCACGCCGGGCTTCATGGGCAATAAAGGCATCGCGCCCCACAAAAAACGGCTTCCACAGCTTCACATAACTACCAAATCCCGCATCCGCCGGATTCAAACCCAATGAGCCAGCCAATTCATGACCATACAAGGGCAAGCCTGCTTCTGTGCGGGTGCTGTCGCGCGCGGCCAAACCACATGGTTTAATGCCAAACTGCTCGCCCACTTCCAGCAGTTTCATCCATAAAGCAGGGGCTTTGTCGGGATGCACAAACAGTTCGTAGGCTACGCGTTCGCCGGTGTACCCCGTGCGGGAGATGATCAAGTCGAAGCCGCCCAATGTGCCCCGGGTTAGTCCAGCCCACGGCATACTCTTGATTTTGGCTTTTAGGGCATCGTCTCCTTCCAGTGCCAACAAAATGTCGCGCGATTTTGGCCCTTGCAAAGGCATGTCTACGCGGCATTCGTCACCGTGCTGGCGGTCGCGCAAATCGCGCAGTACAACGGGATGCTGAATTTTGGCAAACGGCCGTTTCCCGTCAATCATCACCTCGCCATTATTTACCGCATTCAACCACGCCCAATCCTTGTCATTATTAGACGCATTCACCACCAGCATAAAGCGATCTTCTGCCAGACGGTAAACCAGCAAATCGTCTACCACGCTGCCATCCGGGAAAAGCAAATAAGTGTAATGGGACTGCCCAACGGCAAGCGCAGTGACATCATTTGTCAATACCGTGTTCAAAAATTCCACCACATGCGGCCCAGAGGCATCAAAAACGCCCATGTGGGTCGCGTCAAACAAGCCCGCCGCTTCGCGCACGGCCGCATGTTCTTCGCTGACAGACGTGTACCAAACGGGCATTTCGTAGCCGCCAAAGGGAATCATGCGCCCACCCAGTTGGACATGGGTATCGTAAAGGGTGGTGCGTTTCATCGGCGGGTCTGCCGGTTCTTCCCAGCTAAAAGCAGGCAGGGGGTCTCCATTTTGGAAGGTGTGGTGGCCGATGAAGAATGGTTTGGTAAAGGCAACGGCCGTTTCCCCATCTACCGGTTTCTCCACTACCACTTCTGGCTGCACAGCTTTCACTACCACCGCGCCGGGCAGCTTGGCATACACATCACCAAAATCCACAAACCCGTCGCTCAAAGCCTGAAGCCATGTTTGTGCCTGCCCGGCAGTTTGGGCATCTGCAAAGCGCACGTAGTAACGGCCGTTGCTCACACGGTGTACTGTCACCGGAGCAGATAATTCGCCGCCTACCAACCGGCCTGGCTGACTGTCGCCATCGGCCAATGCCAACACATCGCTGGTAAGTGCCTGGTTCAAAAAGGTTTCGGCCACGTCGCCACGAACGAGCAGGGTATCGGAAACGGCCGTTTCCGGCACAACACCCCGAAGCTGCCGCACAATCTCACGGCCACGCTGCAGCGCCGCATAATCCACCTTTGCTCGCAGCAATTTTTTGCCACCCATTGCCATGTAGGTATACGGCGTACACCCCTTCAGCACCGTCGCAATCGCTTCCGCCAGCAAATCAATCTCTTTTTCACCAAAACCAAGCTGACTAATCCAAACCGTCCCAATGCGCAAACCAGTCGGATTCAATGCACCCTTATCACCGGGAATTGTATTCCGGTTCAACACAATACCCGCCAGGTCCAAAATACGGGCAGCCATATCACCAGACAAATGCACCCCATTCGCCTGCACACTCTTCGTATCGACCAGCAACAAATGATTTTGTGTGCCGCCCCCCACAATGCGCAAACCGTGCTCTTGCAGCTTGGCCGCCAATCGAGCAGCATTGTCCACAATACGCTGCTGCAATGCCTTAAACTTATCCGTCTTGGCCAGCTTCAAGGCCACAGCCAACGCCCCAATCGTATTCAAATGGGGGCCACCCTGCTCACCCGGAAAAACAGCCCTGTCAATTTTGCGGGCCAAATCTTTACGATGCGTCATTAGCATTGCCCCACGCGGACCACACAAACTCTTGTGCGTCGTTGTGGAAACAACATCGGCAATGCCAATTGGGCTGGGATGCACACCGGAAGCTACCAAACCGGAAATATGGGCAATATCTGCCAATAAATATGCTCCCACTTTATCTGCAATCTCACGGAAACGCTGCCAATCGACAATCATGGGATAAGCAGAAAAACCGGCCACAATGATTTGTGGCTTTACTTCCATTGCCTGCCGTTCAATGGCATCGTAATCCAGCAGTTCCGTCTCTGGGTTCACATAATACGGCACGCCCACATAATGCTTACCAGACCGGTTAATGCGCGTGCCATGCGACAAATGACCGCCATCATTCAGGTTAAGCCCCATGATGGTATCACCCGGCTTCAACAAGGCCGTGTAGGCAGCACTGTTGGCTGGCGCGCCGCTAAGTGGCTGCACATTGACATAAAGCTGGTCTGGCGAAATGCCATTGGCAGCAAACAATTCGGCTGCGCGCCTGCGGGTTAACGCTTCCAGCACATCGGCATACTCTACCCCTTTGTAATAACGGGGGTCGCTGTACCGGCGATAGTAAGCCAGTTCCATATCGACATCCAGAATTTCCTCCTGGGTTTGGCGGCGGCTTTCTTCGCGGGGGTAGCCTTCGGCATAGACGTTGGCGAAACTGCTGCTCATCGCTTCACGTACTGCTTGTGGAGATGCGCTTTCTGAGGCAATGAGGATGATGGTTTCATCCTGTCGTTTGTCTTCTCGTTCTAACAAATGTTTTAACTCGGGGTCTATCTCACTGAGTGGCCCATCAAAAATAAAATTAGACATGGATTTCTCCTGCAACTATTTTGGGGAATTGTGGAAAGGTACCAATTTATACCGTCTTGAATTGTAACAGAATCCATTGTTGTTGCATGTATAATGAGGAAACAACCTGACTAATATCAGAGGAAAAGCATGATTACAAAGAAGCTGTGTATTGTGGGATTGGGGTTGATGGGCGGGTCGCTGGCTTTGGCGCTGAGGGAGCATGTAGACACAATTGTGGGGGTGGAGCGACATGCGGCTACGCGGCAGTTGGCTTTGCAGAATGGGGTTGTGGATGAAGTCACGGCCGATTTTGGTGAAGGTGTGAGCGAAGCGGATGCAGTTATTCTAGCCACCCCGGTGAAGAGCATTTTGCAGCTTTTGGCAGAGCTGCCCAAATTTAGGCCAGAAGGTTGTTTAGTACTGGACATTGGCAGCACCAAGGCGGCCATTCACCACGCAATGGATAATTTGCCGCCGCAGTTCCAGGCAGTGGGCGGGCATCCCATGTGTGGCAAAGAGGTGGCAGGGTTGGCTGCGGCAGACGGCCGTTTATTTGCCGGACAAACGTTTGTGTTGTGTCGTAACGGCCGTACCCAGGAAGAGGTGTCTGCTTTTGCGCTGGCTGTCGTCCAGGCCATTGACGCTAACCCCTTGTGGCTGGAGCCAGAACGCCACGATTTATTGGTGGCGGCCGTTAGCCATTTACCCTATTCCGTATCGGCCGTACTCATGCGCCATGTGGCCGCCATACCAGATGAATTTGTGTTTCCAGTAAGCGCCTCTGGTTTTCGTGATGTTTCCCGGCTGGCCGGGTCTGACCCGCAAATGATGCTGGATATACTGTTAACCAACAAAACGGCCGTTTTACAGCAAATGGCACAATACCGGCAGCAGCTTACCGCCTTTATGACTTTGCTGGAAAACGAAGACGAAACCGGCCTGCGCCGGTGGCTGGCTGATGCCCAGCGATTACACACCCAATACCGCCGGGAAAAGTGGGGATAGACGTTTCAGCAACCAGACCGGCGGGCAGCAGGTGGCAAGTGACAGGTGGTAAATGCAGTTGCTTCGTCCTTCGTAATTCGTAAGTATCTATTCAGGTGTACCCTTAGATTTGTCAAATTTAGTCTGGTAAACGCCTGGTCATGCTAAAAAATTTGACAAATCTTCTTGGCAGCGCTGTATAGTTACATTCGTAATTTTATTTTCAAAGGAACCAATTATGTATGTGCTTTTTATGGTGCTGGATGACAGCACAAAGCTCAATGATGTATTACTGGCCTGGAAAGGGGCTGGTGTAAAAGGGGTTACGGTTGTGGAAAGCACAGGTCTCAACCGGGTGCTGCCACGTTTGGAACCGCAATCTGCATTTGCCGGATTTAGCCATTTTTTTGGCAGTGGGCGCGTAGGGCACAATACTTTGTTTGCTGTGATTGATGAGCTGGATGTGGCAGAAACGGCCGTTGCCGCCACAGAAGCCATTCTCGGCGACCTGACCCAGCCAAACACAGGCATCATTTTTGCCGTCCCTGTTGCCAAAGCATGGGGGCTGCCCGAACCATATCATAACGAAATTGCATCGGAGTAATCGTGGTCTGGATAACATTCTTCATCAGCGCAGCCATCGTTGTGGCCGCGGCCATTAAACTTGCCGAATTCGGCGATGTCATTGCTGTCCGCACCAAACTGGGCGGCGTAATTGTAGGTACAATCTTTTTGGCAGGTGCAACATCTCTGCCAGAATTCATTGCATCCATCAGCTCATTTAGAGCAGGCATTCCAAATCTGGCAGCCGGTAACTTCCTGGGCAGCAACATGGTCAATGTCATGCTGCTGGCCATTGTAGACCTCATCAATTACCAAGTGCCGCTTCTTCGCAAAATTGCCATCAGCCATGCCCTGACGGCGGCATTAACCACCGTGTTGATGCTGGTTGCGGCCATCTCCATTTTTGCCCAAATTGACCTGCACATTGGCTGGGTTGGTCTGGACAGCTTGCTGCTGATTGTGCTCTATTTTGGCGGTGTGTGGCTCATCCAACGTGAAACACAAGGGCCTTCCGTCACAGCGCCTGCGGCTGTAAAGCCAGCCCCCGGCTTTCCCACCCTGCGCCGGGGTATTATCGGCTTCCTGGCAATGGCCGCTATTTTGATGGCGGTTGTCCCCCAATTGGTAAAGAGCAGCAGTGAAATTGCCGCGTTGACGGGTTTGGGCACGGGTTTTGTGGGCACGGCTTTGCTAAGCATTGTTACCTCCCTGCCGGAGCTGTTGGCCGCTTTGGCTGCCATGCGCATGAATGCCTATGACATGGCTGTGGGGAATTTACTTGGCTCTAGCGTCTTTAATATGCTGGGGCTGGGTATTGCTGATTTCTTTTATCTAGACGGCCGTTTCCTGGGCGCCATCGATCCTAACTTTGCCCTGGTTGCATTGCTGGGGATGCTCCTGCTCAATATGGCACTGGTTGGCAATCTGGCACGGGTAGAGCGCCGCTTCTGGTTTGTAGAACTGGATACAGCGGCCATCATCGTGGTCTACTTTTTAAGCATGTAC
>CAZRIB010000114.1:0-10240 GCA_964600035.1 uncultured Ardenticatenaceae bacterium
CGTTGTCGTTGGCGTTGTCGTCGCCAGTGTTGTCGTTGCCGTGGTCGTCGCCAGTGTTGTCGTTGCCGTGGTCGTCGCCAGTGTTGTCATTGGCATTGTCATCACCGGTGTTGTCGTTGGCATTGTCATCGCCGGTGTTGTCATTGGCGTTGTCATCACCAGTGT
This sequence comes from uncultured Ardenticatenaceae bacterium, assembly GCA_964600035.1. Lineage (GTDB taxonomy): Bacteria > Chloroflexota > Anaerolineae > Promineifilales > Promineifilaceae > CAZRIB01. Next base: position 166 of record CAZRIB010000114.1, read on the forward strand.
TGTCATTGGCGTTGTCGTCGCCAGTGTTGTCATTGGCGTTGTCGTCTGCCGGAGGCGTTGCGGTGGCTTCCGGGGTGGCTTCTGGGGTTGCAGTTGCGTCCCGTGTGCCTTCCGGACGAACAAGCTGGGTGCTGCCTTCTTCTAACTGCATTTCGATGGTAGCGCGTTCGGCTGGGTTGATGGTGAAGGTTTGTTGCAGTTTTAGGGCTGGCTCACGCAGGGTAAAGAGTGCATCGCCCGGTTCGCTGCTGGCGGCGGCGTTGGTCACGGCCGTTAACAGTGAAAATAAACTCAACAAAGTTACCGCAATCACTGGGATAATCAGAACTGGTAAACGTAATTTGGGGTGCAATTTTTTCATTTTGTTTTCCTCACTTCAATTGAAAAATAATAAATAATGACGTTCTTGCCTATACAGTGACAACCGGCTGTGGAAAGTAACGGGGGAAGTTGGGAAATTGGGTAATTGGGTGATTGGGTAATTGGGTAATTGGGTGATTGGGTAATTGGGTAATTGGGTAATTGGGTAATTGGGTGATTGGGTAATTGGGTAATTGGGTGTTGACTGTTAACTGTTAACTGTTTTCCCCTACTCTTCAGGAGGAAGCAGTGAGAGCTGCTCTTGGGCTAGCTGACCCCATTGGCCTGTTGTGCCATCCAGCATGATGACGTGTTCCAGGTGGCGGCGGGCGGCGGTTGTTTGCCCCATGTTGGCGTAGATGATGGCAATGTCGTAGTGGGCAGGGACGTAGTTGGGGTCAAGGGTAACGGCCGTTTCCATTTTCTCTGCTGCTTCGGCCAACTGACCTGATTCGGCTAAAACCTGTCCCAAATTACGGTGAGCAACAGCCAGTTCCGGAGACAGCGCGATTGCCTGTTCATAGACGGCTTGTGCATCTGCCAGCTCATGCCGGTCGTGAAACAGCGTGCCCAGCCCAACATAGGCCAACGCAAAAGCAGGGTCTGCGGCCAATGCTTGTTCATACGCTGCTTGGGCTTTGGCGGGTTGGGACAGGGCAGCGTAGGCTGCACCCAGGTTGTAGAGTGCATCGGCGAGCTGTGGATTCAGGGAAACGGCCGTTTCAAAAGCTTCTACAGCTTCTTCTAAACGGCCGTCCTGCATCAGCGCCAGCCCCAGATTATTGTAAAGAACCGGCTCATCTGGTGAAACAGCAATGGCATCCAAAAAAAGCACGCTGGCCTGGGCAAAATCGCCCGCCTCAAAAGCCAGCCCGGCCGCTTCAACCAGCGCATTGACATCAGGCAAAGGCGTAGGCGTGGGGGGAAGGGCTGTTGGCGTGGGGGTAATAACCAGCGGCGTGCCAATGACCAGATCGGCCATATCTGTGGTAGCCAGCGTGGTAAAAGCCAAAATGGTCACCACCACAGGCACAATAAACATGGCTCCCCAGCCTAAAATCAACCAACGATTTTCTAGCTTCATTTGAATCAATCACCTGCAAGGTCAAAGGCTATTTCTTCCTGACGGCTGTCTGCTGCAAACAGATCGGGGCTGCCCATTTGCAGGCGAACTAGCCGGGCATAATGGCCGTCTTTTTCCAGCAAGGTGTCGTGGCTGCCTGTTTCCACAATACGGCCGTTTTCCAACACCACAATCAAGTCGGCATCCCGAATGGTGGAAAGGCGATGGGCAATGATGAAGGTGGTACGGCCGTTCATAAGCCGTTCCAACGCATTCATCACCAACTCTTCCGAAGCCGCATCCAGGGCAGCCGTTGGTTCATCCAAAATGAGAATTGGCGCATCGCGCAGCAGGGCACGGGCAATGGCAATACGCTGGCGCTGCCCGCCGGAAAGCGTGCCGCCCCGTTCGCCAATCACAGTGTCATAGCCATCGGGCAGGTTTTGTATAAAGTCGTGGGCGTTGGCGGCTTTGGCCGCAGCAATAATGGCCGGGTCTCCTGCTTCGGGACGGCCGTAGGCGATGTTGTCGCGCACGGAGCGGGCAAACAGCACCGATTCCTGGGGCACAATGGCAAACTGCCGCCGCAAGTCATCCAGTTTAATTTGGCGAATGTCACGGCCGTCTAGCAAAATACGGCCGTTTGTCACCTCATAAAAGCGCATCAACAAACTGGTTAACGTCGATTTGCCAGCCCCAGTGCCGCCAACCAGCGCAACCACCTGCCCCGCCTGCACCCGCAAATTGATACTTTGCAAAATAAGCTGTTCCGGTGCGCTTGGGTAGGCAAAATCAACTCGATGAAACACAACTTCACCCCGTGCCCGGCGCAAAGGCAGCGCATCGGGTGCGTCTTGAATGTTCAAGTCGGCATCCAGCACCTTACCCAGCCGGTCGCCGCTGGCGGCTGCTTTTTGCATATTGGCGGCCAGTTTACTGAAATGGCGCAGTGGGCGGTAAATGTCCTTCAGGTAAGACATGAAAATTAGCAGTTCGCCAATGGTGAATTGGCCGATGAGCACCTGAGACACGCCGTACCAGATAACTGCGGCGGTGCTGCCTGCCTGAATAAAGTCGATAACAGGGCTAAATGACGCCTCCCAACGAATGGAGCGCAAGGCTGACTGGATGCGTTCACGGCCGTGTTTTTCAAATTCTGCAAGCTGGTGCGATTCCCGGCCAAAGGCCTTTACTTCCCGGATGGCCCCCAATGTTTCCAGCGTCAGGTTCATCATCTCCCCTTCTTGTTTACGGGCGGTGCGGGCTGTTTCGCGGATATTTTGGCGAAAGGTGACGTAGAGGAAGAGGAGAAGGGGCACGTATGCCAGCACAATGATGGAGAACCGCCAGTTGACAAAGAGCATGACGATGGCAAAGCCGATGAATTTGATGGCATCGACGAGTAACTGCCCCATGCTGCTGACGAGGGCAGACATGATTTTGCTGGAATCTTCGGTGACGCGCTTGAGGATGTCGCCTAACCGGCTTTGGTCAAAAAATTGCAGGGGGAGTTTTTGGACATGGGAGAATACTTCTGAACGAAGCAGGAAGGTGGCGCGTTCCTGGATGAGGCCGTTCATATATTCGTAGGCAAAGGCGATGATGCCTTGCAAGATGGTGATGAGGAGAAGGGCTAAACCGAGTACGGCCGTTAACAGGCGCTGGTCTGTGCCAATGTAGGTCAGCAGCCAATCACCAACCGGGCCGGTAAAGGGTTCGCCGCCCAGGACGTTGTCGATGATAAATTTCAGCGGCCAGGGCGCAATGATGTCCAGCAGTGCCACGCCGATGATGAGTATGGCTGACAGTCCCAATAAGCCGGTAAATGGCTTGAGGTAGCGCAGGTAGCGAATGTCGATGCCGACAACCGGGATATAGCGGACCTCGGGGCGGCTTTTTTTTGTGCGTTGGGATTCGCTCATGCTGCCTCCAGGGAAACGGCCGTTACCGTTAAAAGCGGGTCAAACAGATGCTGCAAACCGGGGCGTGGGGCTACCACATTCAACAGGCGGAAAAACGTGGCTGCTTTGTAAAAGGCCACCCTTTCCATAAATGTTTCATCCACTTTTCGGAAAAAGGTATAGCACTTCAAAAACAGGTCTGCTTCAGCAGCCAGCGCATTAAACCCACCCAGCTTGTCCATGCCCATAAAGTGGAGATGGGCAATAAAATTGGCAACATCAATGGCTGGGTCACCCAAGGCAAACAAATCCAGGTCAATGATGGTCATGCGTTCGTTATGAAACAAAATTTGGCTGTAGTAATAATCCCGGTGTATTGGCGTGGGGGTGGGCAGCATGGGCAGCTTTTTTGCCCAGGCCAACAGCGCATCGCGCAGGGAAAATATGGTATGCATGGCGTGGGGTCTTGTTTCCAGCAGCTTTGTGGTAAAGCGCGCCAGGTTGGAAATTTCATTGGGCAGGAAGTAGTGGTTTAGCTCAATAGGGCCGCTGCCGTTAGGCGGGATGGGCACAGGCAGGTTGTGGAGTTTGGCAATACCTTGTGCAGCCAATGACATATACGGCCGTATATCCCGCTCATCTGCCAGCTCATTCAGTGTTTTGCCGGGCATCCAGGCCTGCACCTGCATCCGCATTTCCGGCACATAGCCCCAAGAGTGCGGAATGGTGACATCATCCGGGGCAAAATCCTGAAAACCATTGTGCCACAACGTTTCTTGCAATTTGTGCAGGCGCAGCCCTCTGTCATCCTTGAACACTTTGCCTATGAGCGTGTGTTCGGTTTGCTGGCCGGTTTTGCGGGAACGGCCGATAACATCATACCGCAGCACACAGCGACGGTTAGGCTTGTATTTAAGCGGTTCAATGCCAACAATGTCTGCCACTTCGCTGCCATTAATTGACGGTACGTGTTTTTGCAAAAATTGCACGGCCAGGTCTGGGCGGGTTGCCCGGTACAAGCGGTGCTTGAGCTTGCCATCAAAAATAGGCAGAGTGGGCGGAGCGGGTTCATTGCTGCTTTGCATCGGTTTGGTGGCTTTGGACGGGGTAACAAGCCCCAAAATTGCGGCGGCATTTTTGTCCCAGGTGTGGTTTTGCAGCACGTTTGTTGCCCCGTGCCAGGCCATTTGCCGCGCTTTGGACGGGTGTGCCACAAGGGTTTGTATTTGCTGCGCCAGAGAAGCGGCATTGCCGGGTGTGTAAAGCAAGCCCGTTTTGCCATGCTGGATGATGTGGGCAGGCTGTCCCAAATCGGCGGCAACGGTGGGCACGCCGCAGGCCAGGTATTCAAACAGTTTGAGCGGGGAGAAGTAAAAATCTGGCAGAGGTAGATGAGAGGAAACAGCAATGTTCATGGCGGCCAGATAGCCGGGAACTTCGTGGTGGGGGACAGGGCCGGTTATGGTGGTGGCCTGTGTGAGACCGTGCTGTGCCAGTTGGGTTTGGATGTCGTCTGGCATTTGGCCGACAAGCAGCAGGTGGTAGAGTGGGTTGCTTTCTCGCAGCATGGCAGCGGCGTGAATGACTGTTTCCAGATCGTGCCAGGGGCGGGCGCGGCCGGAGAAACCGACAACGATACGGCCGTGCAGGTTATGCCGGTCTCGTATTTTGCCACCGCGCACGCCGGGGTGAAACTGTTCCGGGTCTACGCCATTGGGCAAAACATGGGTGTGCCGGGGAGATGCTCCTTTGCTGACGGCGTAATCCCATAATGGCTGGGAAACAACAGAAAGGGCATAGGCGGTTTTGAATTGGGCAGATTCAATTTCCAATGCTTTTTCGTAGTCGGAGAGGGCGCGGTAGCGGGCGGCTTCTTCTACCAGTGGGGCATTGACTTCCAGCACAAGAGGCAGGCGGGTTTGGCGGCTAAATTGTGCGCCTGTGTCGCTCCACAGGGAGTACCGTTCGTAGATGAAGTCGAAGGGGTGCTGCCGGTGGTGTTGGGTGACGGCCGTTAACAACCGTTCATTGTACGCCTGGCTTTGCCGGTCACGGATGGTCGTTTCATCTGGCAAGGTCTCATCACGTGGGGGCAGCGGCACATGGATCAAGTTGGCTTCCGGGATGGGGCCATCCTTGGGGCCGGGACGCGGCGTGACGATGGTAACCTGGTGGCCGGCATGGGCAAAGGCATGGGTCATGGCGCGCACATGCACGGCCGCACCCTTGTGGCCGCGAATGGGAACGCCTCTGTCTGCACAAATGTATAAGATATGCATGCGATTTTCCTCTCTTAGTAGGGTGATGTGCTGATGTAGCCGTAATCATCCTCAATGGGTGAAAAAGGCGAGTCGATGATGACGGGCTTGGGCTTGAAGATGACGGGCGGCGTTGGTGTAACGGCCGTTTCCGTTTCTGCCTTTTCTGCCGTATCAGCCACTTTCTCCCGGGTGGGTTCTGCCAGCCAGTTGTGGAGAATGGTGACGTTTTTCTGCACATCAAAAGTTTGTTCCACTTTTTGCCGGGCGGCTGTGCCCATTGCCTGCCGTTTTTCGGCATTTTGCAGCAGATCGGCCAGTGCTTCGGCCAATGCTTCGGCGTCGTTTGGGGGGACGATACGGCCGTTTACCCCATCATCAATAATCTCTGGATTACCCGTCACCGATGTGGAGACAACCGGCACGCCAGAAGCCATTGCTTCCAGCAGCACCGTTGGCAGGCCATCGCGGTTGCCATCCTTGCCCACCACACACGGCAGGGCAAAGATGGCGGCCTGATGGTAAGCCGCCAAGACCGCATCCTGTGGTCGTGGCCCTTTTAGATGTACCCGGTCTTGCAGTGCATATTGGGCAATGAGCGTTTTGAGTGTGTCGCGCAAATCCCCTTTGCCAATGATGTGGCATTGAAAGGGAATCCCCCAACTTCGCAGAAGCGCACAGGCATGGATAAGGGTGTCGAATCCTTTCTTTTCCACCAGCCGCCCTACGCCCAAAATCAGGTTGGGTTCTCGCGGTGTGGTTGGGTCGGGGCGAAAATGTGTCAAGTCAATGCCGTTGTAAAGGCAGCGAATGTCGGCGGGTTGGCTGCCCATTAGTTCTTGTAAATAGCGGCGGTTAAATTGGCTAACTGTCACCACGAAACGGGCATCGCGGATTTTGCCTTGAAGGGATTCTGGTTTGACATCTTCATGAAAAATATCTTTGGCGTGGGCGGTAATGGAGTAGGGCAGGCCAATGAGCTGGTAGATGAGGTTGCTGACCCGGCTGGCACTGGTGGCAAAGTGGGCGTGCATGGCATGAACCGGATGCTTGAGCAGATGGGCGGCAATGACGCATGCTTGCTGGAATCGTTTGATGGCGTAAGCGTGGCCGCGTGATTCGGCGTAGGCGCGGACGGCCTGGTAGCGGGCCGGGTAGGCGGCTTTGACGGCTTCTTCGGCGGCCTGTACGCGGTCGGGTTCTTTATCCGGGTATTCGGGGGTGTAGATGACGTTGGCTTTGACGCGGGCGAGTTTGGCATGGAAACGGCCGTCATCCGGTTTACGCAGTGAATAAATGCGCACATCTACCCCTTGCCGCTCCAATTCCAAAATTTCATTGACAATAAATGTTTCTGAAAAACGGGGATACATTTTTAAGATATAAGCAATTTTCATAGCGGCATCTCCTGGGTTTTGGATTGGGATGATAAGGTGGCCGGGACGTGGATACGGCCGTTGGCCTGCGGAATGGGGGCATTGTGCAACAAAGCCGCCACTGCCTGACTGATGTGGGGCAGTCCATTCATGTTTAACGAGTGGGTAGGCGGCGGGGCTTGCAGGGCAGTGTGAACGGCGTGCCAAAGTGTGTCTGGGGTCAACTGGTCTGGCAGCAACGAATGGACAATGCCCAGCTCTGCCAGGCGGGTGGCGCGGATGCGCTGTTCTGCCCGCACGCGAGCGCGTGGAATGAGGATGGCGCGTTTTTGCATGGAGAGGATTTCGCAGGTGGTGTTGTAGCCTGCCATGCTGATGATCAGGTCTGAGGCATTGAGGTAGCTGGTCAGGTCTGGCGTAAAGTCGAACAGGGTGACGTTGGCCAGGCCGCTGGCTTGTTTGTGCAGGTTTTGTTGTTTGGCGCGGGGCATCAATGGGCCTGTTACGAGCAGGGTGTGGAAGGAAACGGCCGTGTCCCGTTCTGCCACCATATCCAGCACATTTTTCAAAATATCAAACCCATCGCCGCCGCCGCCCACTGTTACCACCACCAGCGGTTTGTCGCCAATGCCCAGTTCGCGCCGCACTGCGTCTGGTGTGCGGTTGGTTTTTTCTCGCCGGATGTAGCCGCACTCTATTAATTTGGATGCGGCCGTATCCGACATTTCGTAAGCCGTGATGGGGTTAAACATTTGGCATTGGCCATAAAACAAAATTTGGTCGTAGACATCATCGAGCAAGGCATACGTGCCTTTTCCCCGCCACTCCTGTTTGGTCTTGGCCGGGCTGTCTTCAATGTCGCGCATGCCCAGCACAACCTTTGTTTGGGGAAACCATGTTTTAAGATGGCGGAGCGCGGGCAGCAGTTCACCATGAACCCCAGCCGCCACCTTGTCTACCAGCAGCAAGTCGGGCTTAAAGTTAACGGCCGCTTGCAAAATAATTTGCTCACGCCAGGCCAGCGTTTGCTTGAGCGTCAGGGGCAGCGTGCGCGTTTTGTATTGGCCGGTAGACCGCTTGCTGATGGCTGGCAGCTTAATCATGTCCAGGCGGGGCGGCAGGGCAAACGCACCGGCCACCATTGAGCCTGTGAGCAGCAGTTGGTGGGCGTTGGGGATGTCGCTGGCAATTTGTCCGGCAATGGAGAGGCTGCGGCGCAAATGTCCCAGGCCATACGTGTCATGAGAATAAAGGAGAATGCGGGGCTTTTTTTTCATTGTTGCCTCAAATGTAAAGATTGATGAGCAATGAATGGTGATTAAATTGGGTGAGCAGGGGCGGGTTGCCCGCTTACTTTGTCACCATGTAAATAACGGCATCGTCTGTGCGGTACAGTTCTTCAATGGTGGGGTCTGCCTCGGCTTTTTCCATAAAGGCGTTGTGGTTGAGGTCAGAAAAAATGTATTGGCTGCCGAATGTGTCCCGGATGATGGGGCCGGGGTTGTCTACTTTGCCGCGTGTAATGTCTACCCAGAGGTCGAATAATTCTTTGTCGTACAGTTCCATGAAGGTGGGATCCAGTCCGGCGGTGTAGGTGGCGTTGGTGTTGTAGAAAAAGAGCCGGGTGAAGTCGTCCCAGTCGGTTTGGAAGATGGCGCTGCCTGCCGGGGCGTTGTCGTGCAGCCAGATGGCGGCATCGGCGTAGCGGTCGGCGGGTTTGGCGCTGCTGACGAGGTCACGGCCGTCTACGAGTGTGGTGTAGGTGGGGTAGACGAGCAGGATGATGAGGCCGATGGGGGCAAGTGTGGCTAGTAACGGCCGTTTCCGTTCCCATTCACCCAGCCACTTTTGCAAAACAGGGGCGGCGCTCAGGGCAAAAAAGATGAGCGCAAACGGCGGGAAATATTCTACAAAACGGCGGGATTCAAACAGCATGTAGCCAAACAAGACCATCAATCCCAGCGCGGTGAGGGTGTTGGTTTGGATGCGTTTTTCGTGCCAGCCTAAGGCCAGAATGCCCAGGAGAACGGCCATGAACGCCACACCGGAATTTTCCACCAGCGTCCATGTGCGGTAAGGCGACCACTCATTGCCCACCTTCGTGGTCGATTCGCCCAGTTTTGGCATAAGATGGCCGATGATGAAGTCGATATTTTCTGGAAAATACGGATTGATAAGCAGCCCCAGCCCAATGCCGACAGCCGGAAAAGCGACTGCCTGCCAGACAATGCGCCGTTCTGTCATGAACACGGCAATGGCATAGACACCCGCCATTACCAAAAGAAGCGGAAAGGCGTTGTAAGCCCAAACATAGATGATGCCCAACGGAATAAGCAGTTTATATCGGCCTTGCAGCAGCCAATGCAGCCCCAACGCCAGCAGCAGGAGAGACATGGATTGTGCGCGAGGCATACTCATTCTATAAAGGAAGGCTTCTGACACGGCCAGCAGTCCCACTGCCCAAATGGCGGCATAGGGTACACGTTGGCCGCGCAGCAGCCACCAAATGGCAAGGAAGGCCAGGGCAGGCATGATGATGCTGGCGATTTTTGCGCCTTGTGTTAATGCCAGGCCGCCATCCAGTGCGGGGTCGGTGGTGGCAAAAAGTGCCAGATAGGCATGGTAGAGCATGTGGTGGTCGTAGTAGGCCTCTTCGTTGAGAATGGTCATGGGCAGGTAAGGAAAGTCTGGCTTCAATCCTTCTGTGCGGATGAGGTAACCCATTTTCATGTGGTAGTAGCCGTCGTTGCCTGCCAGTGCCGGGGAACCGTACTGCACGATTGCCAGGCCGCTGACGAAGATGATGAAGAGGGTTACGGCCGTTGCCAAAGCGCGATAATCAATTGATAAAGAAGCAATAAAAGGAATAAATTTTTGCGCGTTTGACTGTTTCAATGTGGAAGAAGCCATCTTTCCTACCTGCCTTTTGATTGAGAGTATTTAAGGTTGGTCGTTGTCGTTGCCATTGTCATTGCGGTTACCGCCTGAGCCGCTGTTCCCAGAACCTGATCCGCCGCTGTTGTCGTTATCATCGTTGGCATTGTCATTGTCGTTGTTGTTGTCGTTGCCATTGGCATCGCCACCGGTATTGTCATTGGCATTGTCATTGTTGCTGCC
>CAZRIB010000115.1:0-10121 GCA_964600035.1 uncultured Ardenticatenaceae bacterium
CATCGGAAAACGGTATACGGACTTCGGGTTACGTGTACTATTCTCCGTGCAACTCGGTGTTCCATCTGAACGGATATAAAAAATCTTTGTGTTCTTTGCATCTTGTGGTTAGATTGCCCATACCTGTATAGTTAGAGGGTATCAACAAAAAAAGCGCACCTGCTCAAGCAGATGCGCTTTTCATTTACTCGTTTAATTGACACTAATTTTCTTCACGGGCTTTCCGGGCTTCTGCAATAATCTTTTCCTGCAAATCAGACCGGACATTATCGTACCGCAAAAACTTCATGCTAAACACACCGCGACCCTGCGTCATGGAACGTAAGTCAGCGGCATAAGTCTGCATTTCGGCCAACGGCACTTCTGCCTTCACAATCGTCTTTGTCCCTTCCTGGTCTGTGCCAATTACCCGGCCACGGCGGGAGTTCATGTCGCCCATAATGTCGCCCATAAAGTCAGCCGGTACTGTCACCGTTACTTCATAAATGGGTTCCAACAATGTTGGGCCAGCTTGCATCATTGCTTTCTTGAAGCATTCACGGCCAGCCGTCTGGAAAGCAATTTCCTTTGAGTCAACCGGGTGCTCTTTCCCGTCAAAGACGACGGCCTTTACCCCAACAACCGGAAAACCACCCAGCGGGCCCGCTTCCATTGCCTGACGGCAGCCTTTTTCTACCGCAGGGATAAAGGGTTGAGAAATTGCGCCACCGAAAATTTCAGAGGCAAATTCAAAATCGGTATCGTTGTCCAGCGATTCCAGCCGCAGGAATACACGAGCATATTGACCGGCGCCACCGGTTTGTTTCTTGTGGGTATATTCTGCCTGGGCTGTGCGCGTAATGGTTTCCTGGTAAGGAATTTTTGGCACAGAAGTGGTCAATTTAACACCAAATTTGGACTGCATTTTCTTGACGGCAATGTCCAAATGTACAGTGCCCATACCCGACAAAATCGTTTCGTTTGTGGCTTTTTCGGTGTGCCATCTCAAGGTGGTATCTTCTGTAACCAAACGGTTTAAGGACTGGCTCAGTTTGGCAACATCAGATTGTGATTGAGGATGAATGGCCACAGAAGCGATGGGATCGGGTTGTTTGATGGGGGGCAGTTTGACGATGTTGCCGCGCTCGCACAAGGTGTGGTTGGTTTGGGTATCACCGAGTTTTACGACACTGCCAATGTCACCGGCATGGAGTTTGGAAACAGGAATGCCTTCTTTGCCGCGTATAAGCTGCAAGGAACCAACACGCACTTCACTGTCTAGTTGGGCATCCCACACGCGGGAATCTGATTCCAGGGTGCCGCTGTAAACGCGGATATAGCTTTGCTTGCCGTATTGGTCTTCACGGGTTTTGAAGACAAAGGCGGCCAATGGTGCATCGTCGCTAACGGGGATGGTGGTTTCTGTGCCATCTTTGGTTTCGGCAGTTACTTCGCCAATTTCGTTGGGGGCGGGCACAAGGCGCATCATGGCGTTTAGCACAGGCACCACAGCAATGCCCGGTTCTGGTGCGGTATAGAGGACAGGCACGACCAGACCTTGCAGCATAGCTTTTTTGAGGCCGCGAACCATTTCTTCGTCTGAAAGTTCTTCACCTTCCAGGTATTTTTCGATGAGTTCGTCTTCGCCTTCGGCAGCGGCTTCTACCAGGGCCATGCGGGCTTCTTCGGCGGCATCTGCCAAATCGTCGGGAATGGGGCCGCGTTCGTCGTTGTCGCCCAGGCGGGCTTCCATGGAGAGTAGGTCTACAACGCCTTTGAATGTTGGGCCTTCGCCAATTGGTAATTGCAGGGGGACAAAGTTGGCGTTGATGTTTTGGTTGAGGCTTTCCATGACACGGCTGACGCGGACGTTTTCGCGGTCCATTTTGTTGATGACGACGATGCGCGGCAGGCCTGCCTCTTCAGCGGATTGCCAGACGATTTCTGTACCAACTTCGACACCGGCGGTGGCTTCTACGAAAACAAAGGCGGCTTCGGTGACGCGGAGTGCGCTGTTGACTTCGCCAACGAAGTCGGCATAGCCGGGGGTGTCGAGGATGTTTAATTTGGTGTCGCGCCATTCGATGGGGGCAATGGCGGTGGCAATGGAGCTGTTTCGTTCTGTTTCTTCTTCTTCGAAGTCCATAACGGCCGTTCCGGATTGAACACTGCCCATACGGGTAGTGACACCGGTGTTAAACAGCACGCGCTCAACAAATGTTGTTTTCCCTGCACCGTTGTGGGAAACAAGAGCAATGTTACGGATATTCTCAGTTTTATATTCTTTCATGGGGTAGCAACCTCGCGGGAGTTAAGTATAGTTTATAAGTCTGGGATTTGAGACACCTTTTCATAGTTTTCCACTATTTGGTAAGCGTTTTTTACCTGGATGCTCATAAATTCTTACTTAGGCGTTGGGCAAACAGCCAAAAGGGATTTTAATGCTTTTGGGTATTTACCAGAGGTATGATTTTTAACTTGAGGCTGTTTTTGAAACCGCTGCCTGTTGGGAGTTGTTTTGAGGCGGGTATCGGTTGTTCATTTGCCCAGAGAACCGGGGGCATTTTAGTCTAAAGGTATTCAGTTGTCAAAGCACCTTTTGGGGTGCAACTGTCATGTTTTCGGTGCGTATAAGGCAGTAGGTAGAAGGGGGAAGTTACATTTGTTAGCTTGCTGGGGTTCTCCAGAGAATTGGAGATTTGGAGAGTGCCCGCATGGCAGGTTGTATTTTTTGTTCATTATTCGGTGTTGATGATTGTTTTTTGGAGGATGATGATGGGTGATTCTGTGGAATTGAAGGAGGGACGGTACGGCCGTAAAAATGGGCGCAGGCACGGCCGTTCCTTGTTTGGGCCGATTATGCTTATTGCTGTAGGCGTTTACTTTTTGCTGGTCAATTTGGGAATGGTAGACCAACTTCATTGGGATGTGGCGCTGCGTTTTTGGCCGTTAATTTTGATTTTTGCGGGTGTGAATGTGATTGTGCGGCAGTTTTCCCGACCGATTGGGACGTTTTTTAGCGCTTTGGTGGCGTTAACGGCCGTTGCTGTGTTTGGCTATTTGCTCATTGTTGGCGATCAAAGCCCCATTGTGCAGCGGTTTGGCGCACAAAATGCCAATGTAGCTTACAAAAGCGAAACAATCTCTTTTACGCCGGAAGAAGCGGTAGAAACGGCCGTTGTCCGCCTGGACTTTGGCGCTGAAGGGGCCAACCTCTTTGCGTTAGAAGACAGCCCCGCCTTGATACAGGGGGACGTTACCTATCTGGGTGAGCTGCAATTTAATACGGAAGTAAACAATGGTGAGGCTGATATTTATTTGGATGCCCGAAACGGCACTGCTTTTTGGTTTAACCCTGCAAATTGGGCGGTTACCGGAAACGGCCGTGCCTGGGAAATTGGCCTCAACCCCCGCATCCCCCTTGATTTGCGGCTGGATTTAAGCTCCGGCGCAACCAATCTGGATTTGGCAAAGCTAACCCTAAACAACTTAACCATAGACGCCAGCTCAGGCCGGACAACATTAACCTTGCCGCCCGGCCGTTACGATGTGAATCTGGATGCAAGCTCTGGCTCGATGGATGTGACACTGCCGGAGCAAGGCGACATTTATTGGCAAATTGATGCCAGTTCGGGCAGCATTCAGGTTCATTTGCCACAAGATATGGCCGCACGTGTGGATGTGGCTTCATCCGGGTCTGGGGCTGTGCGTTTAGACAGGACACGTTTTACATTGGTGCAGGGCAGTGAGGAGGATGAAGGGGTGTGGGAAACGGCCGATTACGGCCGTGCCATCAACCGCATCGAAATCGTCATTGATATGAGCTCCGGCTCATTTACTATCGAGTAAAAAACGGGCGGCAGGTATATTCTTTGCCCCCTGCCGCCCGCACCATTACCCCTTCTGACGGGCTAAATTTTTCATATGCGCCAGCATGGCACTAATGCCATTTAGCCGCTGTCCAGACAAAACCTCTTGCAGCCCCATTTCCAAATAAAACAAATCCGGTATCGCCAGCACCGTTTCCGGTTCTGACCAACCCAGGCCTTTTTGCAGCAAAGCCGCATACCCGCGTACCGTTGGCCCCTCCGGGGGAATGTCGAAATGGAAGAAAATTTTGCCATCCTGCCATTCCGGAAAAATAAAGACAGGCGTCATACATTCATGCACCTCATCCATTTCATCCCGTTTGTCGGCAAATTGCGGTGGCAGCGGTGGCAGGCTTTCCGCCAGTTCTAGCAGATATTCCAGCTTCTCCTGTCCTTCGCAATAGCTAAAATCTTCAACAATTTCTTGTAATTTGGGTGGCAATTGGCTCATTTTTTCTTATCCTTCATGTTGTTTTTGTCTAAAGCTTGCATAATCTTAAGTGGATGTTAGCATGAATGAAGATGTGGCAGCCTACTTTAATCTTTATTCCACTAATCATCAATCTTTATTTTTTAGAGGAGACGACATGAGCAGCGTGCTCAACACCATGAATGAAAATGGAGCAGGTGGCAAGTGGCAGGTGGCAAGTGGCAGGAGTTGCTTCATATTTCATAATTCATAATTCATAATTTTCGAAGGAGACAGCCCGTGAAGCAATACTTACAATTAATGCAGTACGTGCTGGACAATGGTATTCGTAAAGATGACCGGACAGGGACGGGTACGTTAAGCATTTTTGGGTATCAGATGCGCTTTGATCTGGCTGAAGGGTTTCCTGTTGTGACAACGAAGAAGCTGCATTTGCGCTCAATTATTCATGAATTGTTGTGGTTTTTGCAGGGGAGTACAAACATTCAATACTTGCATGATAATCGGGTGACAATTTGGGATGAGTGGGCGGATGAAAATGGGGAGCTGGGGCCTGTGTATGGGTATCAATGGCGGTCGTGGCCTGCGCCAGACGGCCGTTCCATTGACCAAATCAGCCAGGTAATTGACCAGATTAAAAAGAACCCTGATTCACGGCGGCATATTGTTTCGGCGTGGAATGTGGCCGATGTGGATAAAATGGCTTTGCCGCCCTGTCACACCATGTTTCAGTTTTATGTGGCAAATGGCAAACTTTCATGCCAGCTTTACCAGCGCAGTGCAGATATATTTTTAGGCGTTCCGTTTAACATTGCTTCCTACGCGCTGCTGACGATGATGGTGGCACAGGTCACCGGATATGAGCCGGGTGAATTTGTGCATACGTTTGGGGATGCCCATTTGTATCTGAATCATTTGGAACAGGCGCGTACCCAGCTTTCGCGGCAGCCGTTTCCGCTGCCGGTGATGAAGTTGAATCCGGCAGTGACGGACATTTTTGATTTTGTGTATGACGATTTTGAGCTGGTTGGTTATCAGGCTCACCCAACAATAAAGGCACCGATTGCAGTATGACAGCGAAACTTTCATTTATTGTGGCAATGGATAAGAATGGCGTGATTGGGGCAGATGGCCGTATTCCCTGGCATCTTCCTGATGATTTGAAATGGTTCCGTAAGCACACCATGGGTAAACCGGTGATTATGGGGCGCAAAACATATGAGAGCCTGCCGCCCCAGTTTCGGCCGCTGCCCGGCCGGCATAACATTGTTGTTACCCGCAACCTGTTGTATGAAGTGGAAGGGGCAACGGTAGTGCATGATTTTGATGAGGCTTTGGAAGCGGCCGGTGATGTGCCTGAAGTGATTGTTGGCGGGGGAGGGGATTTGTATGCTCAACTTTTGCCCAGGGCAGACCGAATTTATCTGACGTTGGTGGATACGGCCGTTTCCGGCGACGCTTACTTTCCTTCACTCAACATGGCCGAATGGCAAGAAACCTTTCGCGAGCATCATCCTGCCGATGAACACCACCCATACCCCTTTGACCTGGTGATACTGGACAAAAAGTAACGGCCGTACCTCTATCCCCTAATCTATAATCTCCAATCTCTAATTTCCCAAACATAAATTCATACTTGACAAAAACAACCGCTCTCATGTATATTATCCACAACGTGGAACCGGTTCCATTTAGATAATTTTTATGCCGGATTCACTTGGGGAGCACGTTGGAAGAGAAGAAGAAGGTTTCTTCATCAAAGTAGCCACTTGTTACAAAAGTATCAAATTTACAAAACATGAGCCTGCTGAAAAGGCGCGGATGAACACAGCCAGCGCTGCTTTTCCGGCATTTTTGTGTGCTTTGCTTCCTATTCAGTAGATTCAGGTACTTTATTCACCAATTATCATCTTTAGCAGGAGTAGGGATGGCAGCAACAATCCGTGATGTTGCCAAAAAAGCTGGTGTTGGCGTTGGCACAGTGTCCAGGGTGCTTAACGGCAGCCCTGCTGTGAGTACAGAAACCCGCCAACGGGTACTGGCGGCTATCGATGCCCTTAATTATTCTCCCAATATCACCGCCCGCCGTCTCTCCTTGGGCAAAAGCCTCAGCATTGGTGTTGTCGTTCCCTTTTTTACAAACCCCTCCGTTGTAGAACGTTTGCGCGGCGTTGTCTCCGTACTGAAAAAAAGCCAATACGATATGGTGCTGTTTGATGTGGAAACCAGTGCTGGCCGCGAGCTAATTATGCGGGATGTGACCCGCCG
This sequence comes from uncultured Ardenticatenaceae bacterium, assembly GCA_964600035.1. Classification (GTDB taxonomy): domain Bacteria; phylum Chloroflexota; class Anaerolineae; order Promineifilales; family Promineifilaceae; genus CAZRIB01. The sequence goes on from CAZRIB010000115.1 coordinate 6,547, forward strand.
GGAACGGGTAGACGGCTTGTTGATTATTTCCATTGTTCCCAAAGACAGGGAAGTAGAAAGGTTGTTGAAGTCGGAAATTACGGCCGTATTAGTAGATGCCTACCACCCTCTCCTCAGCAGTGTAACCGTAGACAACATTCGCGGCGGCTACATCGCTACAAAACACCTCATTGAGCTTGGTCATCTCAACATTGCCTACATCAGCGACTATTTACACGACCCCTTCAACTCCCCGGTGCGGGACAGATTTACGGGTTATCAGCAAGCGCTCAAGGAAGCAGGTATCCCTTTTAAGCCAGCGTATCACCAGCAAGGAGAACACGGCCGTGAACCCGCCCGTTCAATGACCAAACAACTCCTCAACCTCGACACGCCGCCCACCGCCATATTTGCCTACAGCGACACCCAGGCCTTTGGCGTTATCGAAGCCGCCACACAATCCGGCCTCAAAATTCCCGAACATTTATCTGTTGTTGGCTTCGACAACATTGAAGCGGCTGAATACTTCCAACTAACCACAATCAGCCAGAATTTGTTTCAATCTGGTGTACGCGGTGCAGAACTATTACTCAAACAATTGTCAAACCAATCACAAGAACCAGAGCATATTGTTCTGGAAACAACACTGATAAACAGAAAATCAACATCGTTCCCTGCCTAAAGGAGGTGATGACCAGGAAAACCAACAGCTAAATCAGTTATTAAACGAAGATTCATAACACCCTGTGAAATTTAATGGAGGACAAGAAACAATGTTTACAACAAAAAAATGGCGCTTGCTAAGCTTCCTGCTGGTACTGGCGCTCATCTTGGTTGCTTGCGGCAGTGGTGATACCGATACCGATACAGGTTCAACCGAAGAAACCACCACAACCGAAGAAACCACGACCCAAGAAACTACGACTCAAGAAACCACCACAGAAGATATGCCAATGGCAGAAGTTGATTTTGATGTGATGCCGGGTGGTTTTCTGGAACGTGCTTTGAAGGGCGAATTTGCTGGCACAACCGTGACCGTTGACGGCGCTTTTGAAGGCAACGACAACGACGGTGTGAAATTCAAGCGGTCAGTGGAAGCCTTTGAAGCGGCGACAGGCATTACCGTCAACTACATTGGTAACAAGGAATTTGAAGGCACCATCTCCATCCGCGTGGATGCAGGCGATGCTCCTGACATTGTGGACTTCCCGCAGCCCGGTTTGCTGGCCAACTTTGTGCGCCAGGGCAAAGTGGTAGACCCCACATCCTGGATTTCAGAAGATTGGCTGAAACAGCAGTACAACCAAAGCTGGTTGGACATGGCCACCATGGAAGGCCAAATGGCTGGTGTGTTCCATCGTTTCAACGGCAAGAGCCTGGTCTGGTATCCGGTAGACGACTGGGAAGCCGCCGGTTATCCCATTCCCCAAACCTGGGATGAATTGATGGCGTTGAATGACCAAATTGTGGCCGATGGTGACACCCCCTGGTGCATTGGTATTGAATCTGGTGCAGCGACAGGTTGGGCAGCCACTGACTGGACAGAAGAGATGATGCTGCGCACCACATCCCTGGAAAATTACGACAAATGGGTGGCTGGTGAACTGCCATTCGATTCCCCAGAAGTGCGGAACGCCATCGAAACCTGGAGCGAGCTGTGGTTCAATGACGACTATGTCTTTGGCGGCCGTGAATCCATCGTGACGACCTTCTTTGGTGACTCTCCGGCCCCGATGTTTGAAGACCCGCCGAAGTGCTGGATGCACAAGCAAGGCAACTTCATCACCGGTTTCTTCCCTGATGGTGTGGAAGCGGGCAAGGATTACTCCTTCTTCTACTTCCCGCCAGTGGATGAACAGTACGGCAAGCCGTTCCTGGTAGCTGGTGACATCATGGCGATGTTCAATGACCGTCCTGAAGTGCGGGCGTTGATGGAATACTTCACCGTGCCAGAATCTGCCTCTGGCTGGCTGGAAGCAGGCGGCGCATTGGCTGCTCACCAGACGGCAACACCGGATATGTATGGTGTGGAACTGGAACGTGGTATTGCTGAGTTGGTCGCACAGGCCACCAGCTTCCGCTTTGATGGTTCTGACCTGATGCCGGGTGAGGTGGGTGCAGGTTCCTTCTGGGAACAGATTTCTGCGTATGTGGCTGGCTCCATTGATTTGGATACGGCCGTAAAAGAAATCGACGCATCCTGGCCTACTGGCGTTAGTGGTGTAGAAGGCGCCACCGAAGAAGAACCGACAATGGTTGAGGCTCCATTTGCTGTCATGCCGGGTGGTTTTCTGGAACGTGCTTTGAATGGCGAATTTGCTGGCACAACCGTGACCGTTGACGGCGCATTTGAAGGCAACGACAACGACGGTGTGAAATTCAACCGTTCAGTGCAACAATTTGAAGAACTGACTGGTATTGACGTCAACTACATTGGTAACAAGGAATTTGAAGGCACCATCTCCATCCGCGTGGATGCAGGCGATGCTCCTGACATTGTGGACTTCCCGCAGCCCGGTTTGCTGGCCAACTTTGTGCGCCAGGGCAAAGTGGTAGACCCCACATCCTGGATTTCAGAAGATTGGCTGAAACAGCAGTACAACCAAAGCTGGTTGGACATGGCCACCATGGAAGGCCAAATGGCTGGTGTGTTCCATCGTTTCAACGGCAAGAGCCTGGTCTGGTATCCGGTAGACGACTGGGAAGCCGCCGGTTATCCCATTCCCCAAACCTGGGATGAATTGATGGCGTTGAATGACCAAATTGTGGCCGATGGTGACACCCCCTGGTGCATTGGTATTGAATCTGGTGCAGCGACAGGTTGGGCAGCCACTGACTGGACAGAAGAGATGATGCTGCGCACCACATCCCTGGAAAATTACGACAAATGGGTGGCTGGTGAACTGCCATTCGATTCCCCAGAAGTGCGGAACGCCATCGAAACCTGGAGCGAGCTGTGGTTCAATGACGACTATGTCTTTGGCGGCCGTGAATCCATCGTGACGACCTTCTTTGGTGACTCTCCGGCCCCGATGTTTGAAGACCCGCCGAAGTGCTGGATGCACAAGCAAGGCAACTTCATCACCGGTTTCTTCCCTGATGGTGTGGAAGCGGGCAAGGATTACTCCTTCTTCTACTTCCCGCCAGTGGATGAACAGTACGGCAAGCCGTTCCTGGTAGCTGGTGACATCATGGCGATGTTCAATGACCGTCCTGAAGTGCGGGCGTTGATGGAATACTTCACCGTGCCAGAATCTGCCTCTGGCTGGCTGGAAGCAGGCGGCGCATTGGCTGCTCACCAGACGGCAACACCGGATATGTATGGTGTGGAACTGGAACGTGGTATTGCTGAGTTGGTCGCACAGGCCACCAGCTTCCGCTTTGATGGTTCTGACCTGATGCCGGGTGAGGTGGGTGCAGGTTCCTTCTGGGAACAGATTTCTGCGTATGTGGCTGGCTCCATTGATTTGGATACGGCCGTACAGGAAATCGATGCATCCTGGCCCCGTTAATGATAGAAGATAGAAGACGTTAGGGTAAGGCGTCGATTCGAGAGAGTCGGCGCCTTATTCTCAAATTCGGTCGGACTGCCCCAG
>CAZRIB010000116.1:0-10110 GCA_964600035.1 uncultured Ardenticatenaceae bacterium
AATGGCCTGATTTCCCGCTATGTGCATTTGGATACCATTGCGCCCGGCGTGCAGGTGGGAACGGCCGTTAAACAAGGTCAGATCATCGGCACAGTGGGCAATTCCGGCTCCCCATCCTCATCAGAAAGCGTCGATGCCGACGTGCATTTGCACTTTGAACTGTGGTACGACGGCGCTTACCTCGGTCAATATCTCCGCCCCATTGAAGCCCGCGAATGGATATTGCGGCTGTTTTATAACGAATCTCAAAATTAATAGTACTTCGGTACTGTACGAAACGGCCGTTTCTGCTATAATAAAATTCGGGGACCCGGAATGCAGTCAATCGGTGGTGGAGTAACAATCGTATTCCGTCTGCAATAACGACATAACACATACGACACGGCAAAAAAAGCCAGGCTGCGAAAGTCCAGCCTGACACTGTCTTTATTTTACATAAAATCAGAATTACGGCCGTTCGTAAGAAAGCGTGTAAGTTAAAAATCGTAGTGTAATAGGATTAGGGTACTGTGATAGACATCACGACCAATGATGCCAACATAGCGAAAAAGCCGTGGAAGAATTGAAAAAAGCCCACTTACATACTATAAAAAACCACTCACTGACACCCACAATTGTTTTCAATGGCGTCAGCAACCTTATTTGCTGGCTGTCAGCTTCATTAAGCTTGGAAATGCTCAAAGTACAGCGCCTCAAAGCAGCGCAATGAGCAGACCCAAGCTTTTTTTATGCAAAATCACAGAAAAGAAAGTAAGGAGGTGATGTCGCTCAACACAAGTTTTATCCTGAAAATAAATGGTCAGTTAAATGGTTAAGCTGACCGCGCATTTGCAAAAGTAACCATTGTACCCAAATTAACAGGAGAAAAGATGTTTAGGAAAAGCAGGAAAACGAGTATTAGCGTATTGGCTTTGTTCATGGTAATGGCCTTTGCCTTTGCAATCGCCTCCACTCAAAGCAGCTACGCGCAAGAGGGAGCAGGCCTCACCGATACCGGTGGCGCCACATTCGATTCTGTGTATGCCACAGATAAGGAAGAGATGCCAGCAGCAGCCGCTGCCCGCGTTGACCCCGCAACGATTCGCCCAGTGAGCTACATTGTTACATTCGATGACACAGTGGATGCCGCAACTGTAGAAGCCTTAACAGGCGGTACAGTCATTCACCGTTACAGCAAAGTATTCAACGGTGTTTCCATTGTGATGCCAGAAGACAATGTCAACAACCTTGTCTCACTGCCGGGTATTACGGGCATTTATGAGGACAAACTGCTGCAGCTAGATACAGAAAACAGCCCGCAGTTCATTGGTGCCCCCACGCTGTGGAACCAATTGGGCGGCCAGGAAGTTGCTGGCGAAGGTGTCGTTTTTGGTTCAATTGACACAGGTGTCTGGCCAGAGCATCCATCCTTCTCAGATCCGGATCCTTTGGGCAACCCATACCCCGCTCCGCCAATTAGCGGCTTACCCTGCGAATTTGGCAACACAGCCTGGAACCCCAACGATGCACCCTTCACCTGTAACAACAAGCTGATTGGTGCTTACCAATTCCTCGATACCTACAAAGCCGTCGTTGGTTTGACCCCGGCAGAATTCGACTCTGCCCGTGACGATGATGGTCATGGTACACACACATCAACGACTGCCGCCGGTAACGCTGGCGTGCAGGCAACCATTGCTGGTGGTGACCTGGGTATTGTCAGTGGTATTGCTCCACGTGCTTATGTCATTGCTTACAAAGCTTGTGGCGCAGAAGGTTGTTTTGGCAGTGATACGGCCGCAGCCGTAGAACAGGCCATTCTCGACGGCGTAGACGTCATCAACTACTCCATCAGTGGTGGTGGCGATCCTTACAACGACGCAACCAGCATCGCTTTCCTGAATGCCTACTTCAACGGCGTATTGGTTTCCGCTTCCGCCGGTAACAGCGGCCCCGGTGCAGACACCGTTGCCCACCGTGAACCGTGGACCATTACCGTTGGCGCCAGCACCCAGGATCGTACCTTCGCTGGCAAGCTCTCCCTGAGCGATGAAGGCGGCGCAACCCTGGAACTGGACGGCGTTTCCTTGACAGGTGACTACACTGGCCAGGTCGTTTTGGCCTCTGACTATGGCGATGGCTTGTGCCTGACTCCATTCCCGGCCGGAACCTTCAACGGCGAAATTGTCGTTTGTGAACGTGGCTTGATTGCTCGTGTCGAAAAGGGCTACAACGTGCTGCAAGGTGGCGCGGGTGGCATGGTTCTCTACAACCCCGTTTTGCAGTCACTGGCTCCAGACATCCACTTCTTGCCCGCCATTCACATTCAAAATGATGCTGGCGCAGCGCTGCTGGACTTCCTGGCCAATGCGACTGGTGCTGTCACCGGTACAATTGATGGCGGCATCAAGATGGCCAGCCAGGGCAATGTCATGGCTGCCTTCAGCTCTCGTGGTGGTGCAGGCCAGACTCTTGGCGTGAGCAAACCAGATGTAACCGCCCCAGGTGTGGAAATTTTGGCTGGTCATACACCAATGCCTTCTTCCATCGCCGGTGGTGCACCGGGTAACCTGTTCCAGGTTATTCAAGGTACATCCATGTCCTCACCCCATGTTGCTGGTTCTGCCTTGCTCCTCAAGGATTTGCACCCAGACTGGACACCCGGACAGATTAAGTCGGCGTTGATGACGACTGCTTATGTTGATGGTTTGGTGAAGGAAGATGGTGTAACGCCAGTTGATAACTTTGACGCTGGCTCTGGTCACATTGACCTGAACCGTGCCGGAAACCCCGGTTTGACCATTTCTGACTCGGCTTTGAACCTGTACCTGGCAGAAGATCATCTGTGGGATGCCAACCTGCCCAGCTTGTATGTGCCAAATATGCCTGGCAAGATTACGGTTGAGCGTACCGTTCACAGTGAGCTGCGTGCAAATTCATGGTGGCGGACACGTGTGGAAGCTCCGGCAGATTTGAGCGTAAGCGTGCGCCCGGTAATTGGTGTACGTGCTGGTGGCGACCGTACGTTTAGCATTACAGTCGATGCCAGTTTGGTGCCAATGGGTGAAACCCGCTTTGCCACATTGTATCTGGAACGTGGACCGAAAGTGGTTCGCTTCCCGATCACCATTGTGCGCGGTGAACCGAATGTAGCAATGACCAATACGTGTGCATCTGATGTGTTGGTGAAACGTGGTGAAACAACAACTTGTGAAATCACAGTTACCAACTACAACTTTACAGACACGGATGTTTCTGTAACGGATACACTGCCACGCCTGATCCAATTGGATGATGCAAGCCTGGTCGGTGCAGACCTGGTTCGTACACGTCGTTCCTTTGCCTGGAGTGGTGTATTGGCTGCTGCCCAACCGCCATTGGTAAATGTGGCTGTCGATCCGACGGCTTCACCGGCTGGTTATCTCTCGCTGACCAACTTTGGCAGTTCCATTGCGGTAAGTGCTTCTGATGAGAGCATTACCAACTTCAATGTGCCTGCGTTTGAGTTTGCGGGTGAGACGTATACCCAGATTGGTATTGTTTCCAATGGTTACATTGTGGTAGGTGGCGGTTCGTCCGCTGATGTGAATTACATCAATGCTGATATGCCGAATGCTGCCCCGCCGAACAATGTATTGGCTCCGTTCTGGACAGACTTGAATCCAAGTGCTGGTGGAAACATCTTGATCAATACGTTGACCGATGGTGTGAACAGTTGGATCGTGGTGGAATGGCTGGATGTACCGAATTGGGGCGACGGCCGTTTGAACACCTTCCAGGTTTGGATTAGCTACACCCAACCCGATGACATCAGCTTTACCTATGGCCCGACGATTTCGGACGGCGATAGCGGTTTCTTGACTGTCGGTGCGGAAAATGCCTTTGGCAACAGCGGTGGCACTGTATACTTTGACGGTGTTGGTACGCCGCCTGCGCCTTCATTCCCGAATGGCAATTATGAAGTGGATGTGTTTACAACCCCAGGCGCTGCCGGTGGTTCGCACACCATTACATTTGACATTCAGGGTTGGCGCCCAGGCGACTGGACGAACTGCGCTGAGATGACCAGCCCAAGCTTTGCTGGCACAAGTGCGGCTTGCTTCAGTGGCTCGGTGGTGATGCCGTAACGCTGATTGAATTGTTGAACGGCCGTTTTTGCTGTGGGGCGTAGGTGAAAACGGGAAAATTCTTTGAATTAAGAAAACAAAAATTTTCCCGTTTTCCCTGAGTAAACCTCAATGAAGTGACGCGGTTTACTTAACGGCCGTTTCTAATAAGGTGGGCTGGGTTCTCCCGGCTCACCTTTTTTTTCGCCCGGCGGCTGAAAGATGCCTATAATGCCGGTATGACGAAATTGGGAAAAATAGTGGGGCGAGAGGAGCAGCTTGTCCGGCAAATCACAAAATTGGAAAGGCGGCTGAAAAAGCTGCAACAGCGCAGCAGCCGGTTGGCACAACTCCGGCTGGCTGTTTTTTTTACGGCCGTTTTCAGTTCGGCGTTCGCATTTTTGCAGTGGGGCGCATGGCCCTGGCTGGTGACCCTGAGCGTGGGACTTGTGCCGTTTGCCGGGCTGGTTTGGTGGCATAGAAGTGTGGAAACGGCCGTTCACCAGCTTGCCATCTGGCTGGACATTCGCCGCACGCACCTGGCCCGCCTGCGGCTGGATTGGGATGCCTTGCCGCCGCCTTTGCCTGTGCCTGCCCGGTTTGACCATCCCTTTGCGCTGGATTTGGATTTGGTGGGGGAGCGGTCTGTACACCGGCTGCTGGACACGGCCGTTTCCGAAGAAGGGTCTGAGCGGCTGCGCAGCTGGCTGTTGGCACAAACGCCCGATATGCCGGAAATTGCCCGCCGGCAAAAAGTGGTGGCAGAACTGGCACGCTGGCCGCTTTTCCGCGACAAGCTCATTCTAAAAGCGCGGCTGGTGGCGCAAACGGCCGAATCGCGCTGGCCGGGGAGACAGCTTTTGCAATGGCTGGCGGCACATGCGCCTAATCCCCGGTTACGGCCGTTGGCAGTTGTCCTTTCCCTGCTGGCTTTGCTGATGTGGCTGCTGTTTGGGTTGGCGCAGCAGGGCATTTTGCCGCCTGTTTGGCGGTGGGTGTGGCTGGTGTATGCGGTGGTGTATGGCAGTCAGTGGGCGCAGGCGGGCGACTTGTTCCATGAAGTGGTTTTTATTGATGATAGTTTGCGCCGTTTAACGCCGTTGTTTCGCTTTTTGGAGCAGACGCATTACGGCCGTTTCCCCCATTTACAAGCCGTTTGCCAGCCTGTCCTCCAGCCAGACCAAAAACCTTCGACTTATATTCGCCGTTTGCAGCGGGTGGTAACGGCCGTTGGCATTCGGCAAAATCCCCTGTTGGCTTTGATGATTAACCTGCTTTTTCCCTGGGACATGGTTGTGGCGCTTTTGCTGCAAAAAGAACGGGAAACATTGGCCGCTTTGCTGCCGTCGTGGCTGGATGTGTGGTTTGAGTTGGAAGCGCTCTCTTCATTGGCGGCGTATGCTCATTTGCATCCAGAGACGACTGTGCCGGTTTTTGATGAGCGTGGGGATGTGGTGTTTACGGCCGTTCAACTGGGACATCCTCTGCTGCCCGGCAGCGTGAAAGTTCGCAATGATTTTGCCGTGTCACAGATGGGCGACATTGCGATCATTACCGGCTCCAATATGTCTGGCAAAAGCACGTTTTTGCGGACAGTGGGCGTTAATCTGGCAATGGCGTTTGCCGGGGGCGTGGTAGATGCGGATTCGTTGGTAACACGGCCGTTTCGCCTGTTTAGCTCCATCCGTGTAAGCGACTCTGTAACGGATGGCTACTCGTTCTTTTATGCAGAGGTGAGGCGGCTGGCACAGCTTTTGGCATCACTGGCAGAGGATACGGCCGTGCCGTTGTTTTACTTTATTGACGAAATTTTTAGAGGAACCAATAACCGCGAACGGCTGATAGGCAGCCGTGCTTTTGTGCGGGCATTGGCAAACCAAACAGGGGTGGGGCTGGTGGCGACGCATGATTTGGAATTGGTGAAGCTGGCTGATGAGATAACGGCCGTTCATAATTACCATTTTCGGGATGACGTGGCCGACGGCAAAATGGTTTTCGACTACACCTTGCGCCCTGGCCCATGCCCCACCACCAACGCCTTGAAAATTATGGCACTGGCCGGGCTGCCCGTGCCTGAAAGGATAGAAGAATGACTTTGCACCCAACACCTTTTAGCCGACGTATTCAAGAATGTCCCCAGGACGGGGCTTGCTTTACGGTAACGACGTTTAATGTGCAAAATTTATTTTCGCCGGGGGCGGATGAGACGGTTACCCGTGTGCCGCCTGCACTGCCAGAAGAAACGGCCGTTCGTGTGCAAAAATTAACCCAGGCCATTGTGGCGGAATTGTCACTGCCACACATCCTTGCCTTGCAAGAAGTTGGGGACGAGGACGTACTCCGGCAGTTGGCAGAGCAGGTGAACCGCGCCGCCGGCACAGCCTATACGGCCGCTGCGCCTCCAACCAGCGACCGCCGGGGCACACGCCTGGCCTTCATGTGGGATGCCAACCGCGTCCAGGCAAAAGCTGTCTGGCAGCTTGCCGGTGAAGAAGTGGCTGCCGCCTTTGGCAAACACAGCGGCAGTCCAGGCCGGGAGCCGCTCATTGGCGAATTTATCATTCAAGGCCAGCTTATTTGTCTGGTTAACAACCATCTTAAAAGCAATTATGTGCCCGCAGAAGATGATGCCTTGGCCGATGCCATTCGCCAGAAGAGCCACGAACAGCGGTTGGCGCAGGCCCGTGTCAATCGTCGTTTTGTGGATGATTGGCTGTCTCGGCACGAGGATGGCTGGCTGCTGGTTTTGGGCGATTTTAATGACGGCGAGACGTGCTCCGGTTCGCCGCAGGCGCTTTTGCTGGATGGTCAGCCGCCTTTGACGAATTTGCTGCTGGAAAAGGGTGCAGGAGGGGTACGGCCGTATTCCTTCCAACGGTTAGGCCAATACCAACTGCTAGACCATATCCTGGCTTCTCCGGCGGCGGCGGGGGCGTGTACGGCCGTAAATGCCCTGCACTTCAACGCAGACTTTGACCCCGCCCTGCAAACAAACCCGGAAACCGTGCTGCGGGCATCCGACCATGATCCGGTAGAAGCGTGTTTTTGCCTGGGGTAGACCGTGAGCCGTAAGCCGTAAACGGAATACGGTCAATGAAAGAAAAGGGTATCTATACAAGTGTTAGGAACACAGAGTTTCGCAGAGGTCTCGCAGAGTTTCACAGAGTAAAGAAGAATACCTCTTTATTCTCTGCGTGACTTTGTGGTTCTTTGTGGTTCTCCGTGCCACTCTGTGTTCCTGCTGTATAGTTGCAGAAAAGGAACAAAAGAGATGACCCAAAATAAAAAACTTCCTGTAGCCATCATCTTGCCTCATGCCAGCCTGGCAGTGCCGCCAGAACTGGAAGGCAAAGTGGCGCTAACACCTGAGCAAATTTTTAATGAAGCCGATGCTTATACAGACTTGATTTTTGATTACCGGGACAAAGCCGCTCGTTGGCTTTATTTTCCATATGCCCGGGCTGTGGTGGATGTAAACCGTCCCATTGACCCAGATTTGAACCGGCCGGGAGATGGCATTGTCAAGCGGCAGACAAGCTATGGCGCGCCTGTGTACAAACCGGGCTGCGAACCGGAGCCGCTGTTGGAGTCGCAGCTTATTGCCCATTATTGGCAGCCCTGGCACCATGAACTGGAGTCGCTGGCAGCAGACCGGCAGGTGAAGCTGGTGATTGACTGCCATTCGATGGCTGCCATTGGCCCCAAAACGTATGGCGACCCTGATCAACTGCGCCCGCGTATTTCGGTGGCGAATTTGGGGGATGAAAATGGGGAGATGCACCCGCTGCGGCAGCGATTGTCTGCGCCGCCGGTTTTGGCGCAGCATTTTGCAGACCTGTTAGCCCCTCGATTTGCCGCGATGGAGCCGTTGGCCCCGGTAGGGGATGTGGTGTCGTTGAATGTGCCTTATTTTGGCGGCTGGAATTTGTGGGCGCATAGTGGTGCTGTGCAGCCTTGGTTAATGGTGGAGCTGAACCGGGGGATGTATGTGGGGGCGCAGGATGGGGATACGGCCGTTGTTCCTCCAGACCACACCCGTATTGCCGCCATTCGAGATGCTTTTTGGGAGGCGGTAACCCTGTTGGTGGAACTGCTGCCTCATTGAATTGGGGATTAGAGATTGGAGATTTGAGATTTTTCCATTCTCAATTCTCCATTCTCCATTCTCCATTAAAAAGGATGTAGGTATGAAGAAATCTCAAAAGCAGGCGCCGCTGCTGCGCTTGCTTCGTTATGCACGAGGCCATCGCCGCCAGATTGTGTTGGCTTCGCTTTATTCCATTCTCAACAAGCTGTTTGATTTGGCGCCGCCGGTGTTGATTGGCGCGGCGGTTGATGTGGTGGTTGCTCAGGAAAATTCATTTTTGGCCGGGCTGGGGGTGGTAGATGTGCCTACGCAGTTGTGGGTGCTGGCTGGATTAACGGCCGTTATCTGGTTCTTCGAGTCGCTGTTTCAATACCTGTATGCAGTGGCGTGGCGTAATTTAGCCCAGGCACTGCAAAACGATTTGCGCCTGGATGCCTATGCCCATGTACAAAATCTGGAGATGGCCTACTTTGAAGACCGTTCTACCGGCGGCCTGATGGCTATTTTGAACGACGACATCAACCAGCTTGAGCGATTTTTGGATGTTGGCGCAAATGACATCTGGCAGGTGATTACCACGGTCATTGTGATTGGAGCCTTGTTTTTAACGACTGCGCCTTCTGTGGCATGGATGGCCGTTTTGCCCATGCCATTTGTCTTTTGGGGCTCTGTGCGTTTTCAAAAGATGCTTGCGCCCCGGTATGCGGCCGTTCGCGAACGGGTAGGCTTGTTAAACAGCCAGCTTGCCAATAATTTGGGCGGCATTGCCACCATTAAGAGCTTTACGGCCGAATCGTACGAAGTGGCACGCATCCGGGCAGAAAGTGAGGCGTATCAAGAAGCCAATAAACGAGCTATTTCACTCAGCTCGGCCTTTGTGCCCCTCATTCGCATGATTATCATGATTGGGTTTATTGCCATCATGGTTTTTGGCGGCAAACTGGCTTTTGAAGGGTCGCTGAATGTGGGGCTGTACAGTGTGCTGGTTTTTATGACGCAGCGGTTGTTGTGGCCGCTGACCCGTCTGGGCGATACGCTGGATCAATATCAACGGGCGATGGCTTCGACTACGCGGGTGCTGGATTTGCTGGACACGAAGCCGGGTATTCAGGATGGCACGGCCGCTTTGCCGTTGGCACAGGTGAAGGGGGAAGTGGCTTTTGAAGATGTAACGTTTGCTTATACGGCCGTTTCCGGTAACGGCCGTGTACCAGACCAAACCGTCATTCGCAACCTGTCTTTTACTGTGCCAGCGGGTGACACCATCGCCATTGTAGGGGCAACGGGGTCTGGCAAAAGCACCGTGGTCAAGCTGCTGCTCCGTTTTTATGATGTGGGGAACGGCCGTATCACCCTGGACGGCATCGACATTCGCCAGCTTAAAAGCGTAGACCTGCGCAAAGCCATCGGGTTTGTCAGCCAGGACGTTTTTCTGTTTCACGGCACAGTCCGCGAAAACATTGCCTATGGCTCTTTTGACGCCAGCATGGACGAAATTATTGCGGCGGCCAAAGTGGCCGAAGCCCACGACTTTATTATGTCCCTGCCGGAAGGATACGACACCATTGTGGGCGAACGGGGGCAAAAGTTGTCCGGCGGGCAGCGTCAGCGGATTTCCATTGCCCGTGCCGTGCTAAAAGATCCGCCGGTACTCATTTTGGATGAAGCAACTTCGGCCGTTGACAATGAGACAGAGGCCGCCATTCAGCGGTCAATGGAAAAAATCACGGTTGGACGCACCACGATTGTTATTGCCCACCGCCTTTCTACGGTGCGCCATGCTGACCAGATTTATGTGTTGGAAAAGGGCGTGCTGAAAGAACACGGCCGTCACGAGGAACTGCTGGCCCAAAATGGCATTTATGCTGCCTTGTGGCGTGTGCAAACGGGTGAAAGGCTAAAGATTGAAGATTGAAGATTGAAGATTGAAGATTAAAG
>CAZRIB010000117.1:0-10098 GCA_964600035.1 uncultured Ardenticatenaceae bacterium
GTTGTATATGAATGGATGGACAAAGGCATCATTGATGGCACACTCCACTTGATTGCCCGAACCGTTTACGCCATAGGCAACTACCTCAAGACATTTGAACAGGTTGTTGTTAGCGATGGTGTGGACTGGGTGAAAGATCAATTCCTGGCAATGACGCGCGAAGTGCGCCATCTGCAAACCGGGAAAATTCAAGAATATACCCTTGTGTCCTTACTCATTGCGATTGCATTGGCATTTGTCATCATTTTCATGATCAACTACGGTTGGTTTGACGCCGTAAGTAGTTGGATAAGTTCAATCATTTAGGAGACCTCATGGATTTCCTGCAAGAACATCTACTGACAATCACTATCTTTTTCCCACTGGTGGCTGCATTGCTTATCTTTTTGCTGCCAGATGACGAAAAACAAGTGATCCGTCGTCTCACATTTGCCCTGAGCCTGGTGCCGTTGGTACTGGTGCTGATGATGTGGTTTGCCTATGACCGTTATAATGCTGGTTTCCAGTTTACGGTGCAGGCGCCCTGGTTTGAGATGTTAGGAGCCAGTTATCACATGGGCATTGACGGCATTAGCCTGTCCATGTTTCTGCTGACGACGATTTTGTCGCCTCTGGCTATTCTGGCTTCATTTTCCATCGAAGAAAAGGTGAAAATGTATATGAGCCTTTTCCTGGTGATGGAAACAGCAATGCTCGGCCTGTTTGCCTCACTCGATTTGATGATTTTCTTCATCTTTTGGGAGTTTGGGCTTGTGCCGATGTATTTCCTCATCAAGATTTGGGGCGGTAAAGACCGGGACTACGCATCGTTTAAGTTTTTTGTGTATACGATGGCGGGGAGTCTAGGCCTTTTGCTCTCCATTCAGATTATCGGGCTTTCTACCGGGACATTTGACCTGGTTGAGCTGATGAATGTGTGGGTGAATTTGCCCAGTGATGGGGTGCTGGCGAATACAGGACTTTCTGTCGGGCTGGTGAAGAATCTGGCATTTTGGGCTTTTATGCTGGCGTTTGCCATCAAAGTGCCTGTTTGGCCGTTCCATACATGGCTGCCCGATGCCCACACGCAAGCACCTACGGCCGGTTCTATGATTTTGGCCGGTGTACTGCTGAAGTTGGGTGCGTATGGCTTTATTCGTCTGGTCATTCCGTTGTTCCCGGAACATGCTTTTTGGGCTTCCGGTGTGCTGGCAACGCTGGGCATGATTAGCATTGTGCTGGGCGGGTTGGCTGCGTTTGGACAATGGGACTTCAAACGGTTGGTGGCGTACTCTTCTATTAACCACATGGGTTTTGTGGTGTTGGGGATTGCGGTGATGGCTTTTACATACGGCCGTGCCAACCAATTTGCTGACCCGAAAGTTGTTCAGGATGCCATTATGGCTACCAACGGTGCTGTGCTGCAAATGTTTAATCATGGGTTGTCGGCGGCTGGTATGTTCTTCCTGGTTGGTGTTATTTATGACCGTGCCCATACGCGTGATTTGAAGCGTTTTGGTGGCATTTGGACGATTTTACCGGTGTATGGCACGATTTTGATTTTCACCAGCATGGCTTCGCTTGGCTTGCCTGGCTTGAATGGCTTTGTGGGTGAATTCATGATTGTACGGGCTTCCTGGAATCCGTTTATGCTGCAAGTTGCGTTGTCGATGATTGGTTTGTTGATGACGGGCGCTTACATCCTGAAGGCGATTGGCGAGACGCTGCATGGCCCTGTGAAGGATGAATGGCGCAGCTTGAAGGATATGACGCTGCGGGAGCATGTGGTCATTTGGCCGTTGATGGCTTTGATGCTGAGTTTGGGTATTTGGCCTCAATGGTTGTTGGTCTTTATTAACGACACTGTGACGAAGTTGTTTGGCTAAGCGTATTTGGCGTAACGGCCGTCACACAATTCAACATTTTTAGTTGGGAAGTGGCATATGGAATTTCCCTTTTTATCTGTCATTACACTTTCGCCAATTGTGGCAGCCATCATTATTTTGATGCTGCCCAAAGAGCGCGGCGAGAATGCCCGAATGCTGGCCCTGGCAACGGCCGTTTTCGGGTTAATCTTGTCCCTCTATGTGTACATCTTCTATAACCAAAACCTGCCTGCACCGGGTACATCCTGGGCAGACACCTTGATGTTTGTAGAAGAACATAACTGGATTCCCAGTTTGGGCATTGGCTACATTTTAGGCGTTGACGGGCTGAGTGCGACATTGGTGCTGCTCACAGCTATCGTGGGCGTTGGCGGCGTACTCATCTCCTGGAGCATTGACGACCGTCCGCGTGAATTTTTCGCCTTCTTCATGCTGCTGGTGGCTGGCGTTCATGGCGTATTTGTTGCCGTTGACGGCTTTTTGCTCTTCTTCTTTTATGAGCTGGCCGTGCTGCCCATGTATGTCATGATTGTCATCTGGGGTTGGAAGGAACGCCGTGAATATGCAGCCATGAAGCTGACCCTTTATTTGCTCATCGGCAGCTTCATTTCGTTCATCGCTTTCCTGGTTCTTTACTTCAACTTGCCGTCTCTTGGCGTGGAACAGACCTTTGACTTGCGCGTTTGGTCAGAGTTAACTTTCCCCTTCGATTTGCAAGTTGTCTGGTATTTGCCTTTGTTCCTGGGCTTTGCGGTGTTGGCTGGTTTGTTCCCGTTTCACAACTGGTCTCCAGATGGTCATGTGGCTGCGCCAACGGCCGTTTCCATGATTCACGCCGGCGTTTTAATGAAACTGGGTGCATACGCATCTATGCGTGTTGGTATCCAGATTTTGCCGGAAGGTACAGTGTACTGGATGCCATTCATCATCATCCTGACAGCTATCAATGTCATCTACGGCTCGCTTATTGCCATGCGCCAGCGCGACATGAAATACCTCATTGGGTACTCATCCGTCAGCCATATGGGTCTGGTAAGCATGGGCTTTGCCGCGATGAATATTAATGGCTTCACTGGCGCCGGTATCCAAATGGTCAGCCACGGTGTCATGACAGCCCTCTTCTTCTCTGTGGTTGGTATGATTTATGACCGTGCCCACACCCGAAGCATGGACGAGTTAAGCGGTATGGCCAAGGCGCTCCCGTGGACAGTCGTTGCCTTTATCATCGGCGGTTTGGTATCCATGGGTATGCCCGGTTTATCTGGCTTCATCGCAGAATTTCCTATCTTCCTGGGTGTTTGGGACGGTGGTGATTTGGTGCTGACGAATACAGCATTTGGGCTGAACCCAGCTGCTTATTATCCCATCATCGCTATCATATCGGTGTTTGGTATTATCATTACCGCAGCTTACATTTTGCGGACAATAAACACCGTTTTCTTTGGTGAATATGACGAGCACAAGTGGCACGATATGCGGCCGTTATTGGCCATAGACAAAGTTGTACTCGTTAGCTTTGTAGCTATTTTGATTGTTATTGGATTGTTCCCCTCTGTCATCGCCCCGATTGTACAGTCGGGTATGGCCCCTGTGGTGGAACGTCTGCAAAACGCGCAGTCAACAATGACTGTATTGGATACAGTTCAATCTGTTGCTGCCAATCTTTTTGCCTGGTTGGGAGGTGCATAAGTGAATGCACAAATAACTGCCTCCTGGTGGTATGCCGTTGCACCAGAGATTAGCTTGGTAATTTTGCTCTTTGTGGTGCTGCTTTACCATCGGTTAGTAAAGCCGGAAGAGTCACGGCGAATTGGTCAATTTACAGCCTGGGGTGCAGGCATCATCTTGCTGCTTACATTAGGTCTGTGGATCTTTGCTGGTGAACCCAACGCGAATGCAACATTAGGCGAAAGCCTGATGTGGGGCGGCATGATTCGCCATGATTTGGTGACATTGGTCTTTCGGGTCATGTTCCTGACAGCACTGATACTGACCAGTTTGGTTTCATTGGACGTGCCCCGGCTGCAAAAAAGCGAATATTACGGTTTGTTAATTGCGGCCACGATTGGGTTTAGCCTGATGGCCGCTTCGGCAGACTTGATTATGCTCTATGTGGGCCTGGAAACAGCCAGTATTTCTTCTTATGTATTGGCCGGGTTCATGACGAATGACAAGCGCTCTACAGAAGCCGGTATGAAATATTTTATCTACGGTGCATTTGCGACCGGTTTAATGCTGTATGGTATGAGCTTGTTGTATGGCGTCATTGCCACACTGTTTGCCGAAATTAATCAGGTGATTGCCGGGCCAACCAATTATTACGTATTGGGCCAACTGTTCGGGCAAATCCCACCCATTTCCGAAGTAATTAATAACCCGGATGTACTCGCTAGTGTGCGAGAGGTCAATGGTGTGCTTTTGTTGGCGGCGGCTATGATTGTGGCCGGGTTTGGGTTTAAAATTTCGGCCGTACCCTTCCATTTTTGGACACCCGATGTTTACGAGGGGTCTCCAACACCATTTACTGGTTTCGTTTCCACTGCCTCTAAAGCGGCCGGTTTTGCTGTTTTTATTCGGGTTTTCTCTGCCAGTGTGCTGGGCGAACCAAGTCAAAGCAGCGCGTGGTGGGCGATGTTGGTTGCCATGTGTGTCATTACAATGACCATTGGTAATTTCGCCGCCATCTTCCAGAAAAATATCAAACGCATGTTGGCTTATTCCAGTATTGCTCAGGCTGGCTACGCGCTTATTGGTTTGGTGACATTTACGCAAGACAGCACCGGCGCAACGATGTTTTATTTGTTAATGTATGTTTTCTCAAATATCGCTGCGTTTGGTGTCATTATGATGGTTAGTAATGTGACCAAGTCAGATGATATGGAAGCCTTCTATGGGTTAAGCCGTCGTTCGCCTTATTTGGCGCTGGTGATGCTTTTTGCGTTGTTATCGTTGGGTGGCATCCCACCAACGGCCGGATTTGTTGGTAAGTTCCTCATTTTCCGGTCGGCTGTGTTGAATGGGTATTGGACATTGGCATTGGTGGGTATTTTGAATGCCTTTGTTGCATTGTATTACTATTTGAATGTTGTTAAGTACATGTATTTGTACCGTTCTGATGAAGAAGATGTGGCTTTGCCGGTTTCACGGGCTGCGAAAATTGGCCTGGCCTTGTCTGTGTTCTTCATTATTTTCCTGGGTGTTTATGGCGGGCCAGCCATTGATTGGACTCGTCAGGCAGCAATGGCGTTTTTCTCTGGTTAGGGGAAACGGCCGTTTTCTGCCAAATATATCTTTATAGAGGAGAGTCGGGCTTGAGTAATAATTGCAATGGACTTTGATTGTGATATAATGCTCAAGCCCGCGCTTTAATAAGAAAACTGTGTCTCAAGATTCACATATACGTCGAACGGCATTAATGGCCAATGTTGTTGGCCAGGTTGGCTGTGTAACAGGCCTGGTAGCAATTGGCATTATTGCAATTGCTTTTGGGGCAGGGTGGTACCTGGATAATTTGATGGGCAATGAACGCCGCATCGCTACCATCCTGTTTTTGTTAGGCAGTTTCCCGGTGACATTGTTCGCCATGATACGCATCAGCCTGTTTTTGGTTGGGCGTGCACAGAAACAAGTTGAGACCATTATGGCATCAGACCAAAATAGTCAAGAGAAGGAAAGTACACAAATATGAGAATTAAAAAACGGTACATCGTTCTACTTTGTGTCGCATTGCTCATTGCTTTGCAATTTGTACTGCCACCGGTACGGCCGTTTATCCAGTTACCAGGTGAAGTGTATCCCGGCACGCAAAATTGGCCGATTATAGGGACAATTTTCGGCGGCTTAACGAATACCTTTATGGCATCGTTTATCGCGTTTATTGTTGTATTAGTGATGGGCATCAGCTTAAAAGCACGCTCACGTACAGCAGATGAAGTCCCCTCTGGATTTTATAACTTCTTCGAGATGGTTCTTGAGGCAGCCTATAATTTTGCAGAAAATATCGCCGGTCCAAAAGTAAAAGATTTCTTCCCCTTCTTCATGACCTTCCTTTTGTACATCTTAGTAACAAATTGGATGAGTCTTTTACCTGGGTGGGACAGCATTGGCCTGTGGGAATACAAGCCTCACTTTGAAGCAGAAAAAGAAATCCAGGTAATCGAATCCGAACTGGAAGCCGCCCATTTAGAAGGCGAAGAGGCATTTGCCGCCTACATTGCTGGCCTGGAAGAAAGATTTGGATTCGATATTCACACAGAAAATGGGCACTTAGCCCCAGAAGCTGAAGAAGAAATCCTGCACGAAATTGAACACGAAGTTGATTTGGAAAACAAAGGCGATTTGCAGCGCGGGCTCTTTTTAATTCGTGCCAAAACGGTTGAAAATGCCGAAGGCGAGATGGTAAAACCCGATGACGCAGATTACACCATTGTGCCATTTGTCAGACCCGGCGCAACTGACCTGAACTATACGCTGGCTTTTGCCTTGATTGCTATGGCGATGGTGCAATACTTTGGTTTCAAATACTTGGGTGTTCGTGGGTATTTGGCTAAATTCTTCCCCTTTGTAGCGCCTGGTTTTGGGCAGCAAGTTGCCAAAAATCCCATTAAGGCAATTGACCCCGCCGTCGGTTTGTTAGAGCTGGTCAGTGAAATTTCGAAAATCATTTCGTTTGCATTCCGTTTACTTGGTAATATTTTCGCCGGTATGGTATTGCTCTTTGTGATGTCTTTCTTGCTGCCAGCCTCAAATATCGTGTTCTTTGGCCTGGAATTCTTTGTCGGGTTAATTCAGGCCCTTGTTTTTGCCCTGTTGATGCTCATTTTTATGGCAAGCGCGACAGAAAGCCATGCTCATGGTGATGATGAGCACCACTAGAAAATAAATTTGTTTACCTTTCTGAGAAATTTTTCTTGGATTTGATTGTTAAATTACGAAAACCATTCTGATTTGGAGGATGACACATTATGGATCAAGCAGCAGCTGCAGCTTTGGCACAAGGTTTGAAAGCAATGGGCGCCGGTTTGGCTATGTTAGGTGCAATTGGCGCTGGTGCCGGTATTGGTATTTTGGTCAGTGGTGCGGTGCAAGGGATTGCCCGTAACCCAGATGCCAGTGGTAATATCCAAACCAATATGATTTTGGGTATTGCGTTTGCTGAAGCCGTCGCAATTTATGCCCTGGTCGTTGCGTTGATTATTCTGTTCGTATTCTAGAATACGGCCGTAACCAATCACCAACTATAGGCTGAATTGCTAGAGGATTGAAGGATAAACTATGGACGCATTAGGTATTAACATTGGCTATTTATTGATGCAGATTTTTATTGTCATCATTTTGATAACAGTGATGACTGCGCTGGTTTACAAACCCATGCTGCGCACCTTGGAAGAACGTCGTGCACGCATTGCCAAAGGGTTGGAAGATGCCCGGCAGGCTGCAATTGCCCGCGACAACGCCGACGCCCAAGCCAAGAAAATTTTGGACGATGCGCGTGCTGAAGCCGCAAAACTGCGTCAGGAAGCTGCCGCACAAGGCGAAGAAACTCGCAAAGGCATCGTGGCTCAAGCTGAAGAAGAAGCCAAAAAATTGTTGGCTGACGCTCGCGCGGAAGCTGAAGAAGAACGTAACCGCATCTTGTCAGAGCTGCGTGGACAGGTGGCTGCTATTTCCATTGCCGCTGCCAATAAAATTGTAGGCGAATCTCTAGACGAAAAACGCCAACATGCATTGATTGCCGAATTCTTCTCCAAAGTGCCGGAAAATGTCACAGCACTTTCTGGTGACAGCGCTGAAGTAACCAGCGCCCTGCCATTGTCTGATGAAGAGCAAGCAAACATTAAGAAAACCTTGAAAGTTGATAATGTTACTTTCAAAGTAAACCCCAATATTTTGGGCGGCCTGGTAATCCGTGTGGGTGATCAGGTTGTTGATAACAGTGTTGCCAGCCAAATGAGTGCAATGCGGGACGCATTAAAATAGTTTGCGACTAAACAAACCGACTCTCGTTGGAGGCTAGAAGAAAACACCCTTGTTTCCGTAGAGAGCACTCAGAATAAAAGGCCAGGACATGACGCCGATCCTGGCCTTTTTTGTTCTTTGGGTGATGGGGATGTGGTTTGGTTTAGCTTTTGGATACAGGCATATATTGCGCTAATTTAGATGCCAAATTGGACAGCGGCATACTTTGCAGCCAGACTTTTCCTGGCCCGGTCAGTTTGGCAAGAAACAGCCCTTCTCCACCAAAGAAGATGTTCTTGACCCCTTTTACACGGGTGATGTCATAGTCCACAGATGGCTCATACATGGCTAAGTGGCCGGGGTCTACGTGCATGGTTTCACCTGGGGCGAGTTCATATTCTCTAACTTCGCCGGCGATTTCTACCCAGGCCATACCAGGCCCGGTGATTTTTTGCAGGATGAATCCTTCGCCACCAAAAAGACCTGCGCCTAATCTGCGGCGAAAATGGATTTCTAAAGAGACGGAGTTTTGGGCCACCATGAAGGCATCTTTTTGGCAAATACGGCTTTCGCCGGATTGCAGGCTTATTGGGATAATAGAGCCGGGTGCTTCCGGGGTGAAAGTGATAAGCGCTTCTCCTTTTTGGCAAGAGTAATTGGTTAAAAAGAGTGATTCGCCTGCCAGGGTTCTGGCGAGGCCTTTTAATAGCCCCCCGCGTGTGGTGGTTTCCATTTGAACCTGCCCTTTGTACCAGGCCATGCCACCTGCTTCTGTGTAGACGGTTTCGCCTGCTGTTAGCAAAATGTCCAATGTAGGCAGTGTGGTTCCAACGATTTTGTACCGCATTTGAGGCTCCTTTTGTGTGATGTGGTTGTGTTTGTTTTGTATTGTGTAAGCTGTGTGTATTTCAGCCTGTTAACTGATTGGTTGCCCGCATACAGTATAACATTTTGGATCAGGTGATGTGTGATGAATTTGAAAAATTTGCCGAATGATTTGGTTTTACCAGTGTATGATGGCGGATCTATTGCAAATGTGCCGGGAACGGTGGCGGCTATGCTGGGGGTTGAGGTGGATGGGTTACGGCCGTTACCCACACACTTATGGCAGCCTATTTCAGCCAATATCAAGCGCGTCGTAACATTTATCATCGATGGCTGGGGATGGAACCTGCTGCAAAAAGAACGGCACACTTTGCAACCTCTTCTTTCTCGCGTACAGATTGAAGGACAGCTAACATCCATCTTTCCATCAACAACTGTGGCCGCCCTGAGTTCTCTCTGGACTGGTTTTGCCCCGGCGCAGCACGGCTTGATTGGGCTAAATATCTTTATGCCAGATTATGCTGTGACCACGCAAATGATTGCCTTTACGCCCACATTTGGTAAACATCCCGATGCACTGGTAGAGGCAGGGTTAGTGCCCGAAACGTTTTTAGCTGTGCCCGGCTTTGCCCAGCAGCTGCAGGCACATGGCATTGAAACGCATGTCTTTAAGAGGCGTGAGCTGGTTAAGACGGCATTGAGCCAGATGCACGGCCGTGGCGTTGCGTATGATCACGGTGCGCAAACCATGGCGGATATGGTGGTGCAGATGCGGCAGTTGTTGGAGGCGAAGCCCGGGGAGCAGATGTACCTTTCTGGTTATTGGTCTAAGGTGGATGTGCTGGAACATGATTACGGTTGGGATAAACCGTCTGTGGCGGCGGAACTGCGATCTGTGTGTCATTTGATTGAAACTGAATTTTTGCAGAGTTTGTCTAAAGAGGCTCGCAAGGATACGGCCGTTTTCATTGTCGCCGATCACGGTCAAACCAACACGCCTCCTGATATGCACGTTTATCTCGATGACCATCCGCAGCTTCAGCAAATGCTGCTCATGCGCCCATCTGGCGAACCACGCGTTCCGTACTTCCATGCCAAACACGGCCGTATTCAAGACATCATCCAATACCTGAACACCCACCTTGCCGACAAAATGGTTGCCCTGGATGCAAAGCAAGCGCTGGCAGATGGGCTGTTTGGCCCCCAGCCACACGCTCCCCAGGCCGATGAACGCATTGGAGATGTGGTTGGCATTATGCGGGAGGGCTACGCCTTCCTCACCCCGCCGGAGCGCAAAAAAGCTCACAAAATGTTGGGGCGTCATGGCAGCCTCACGGAAGATGAAATGATTGTTCCCTGGTTAGGGATACGGCTGGATGCTTGACACCCCTTTACCTATTCGATAGCATCAAGCCCGGCAGGTACATGATTAATGAACAAAGAATAAAGA
>CAZRIB010000118.1:0-10010 GCA_964600035.1 uncultured Ardenticatenaceae bacterium
TTGAGATGGCTGTTTGGCCTGATTGTGCTGGTCACGGCCGTATCCACAAGCTGCACCAACAACATTCCCGCCTGTACCGACCCGCTTGGCTGCATAGAACTGCGGCCAAACGACCCCATTGAAATTGCCACCCTGCTGGCCGAAAGCGGCGACGCTGCCCCATTGGGTCTGGATGCTGCCGCCGGGGTGGAGCTGGCTTTGCAGGCACACAACAATGAATTTCTAGGCCACCCCCTGATGCTAAACCGGGAAAATAGCGCCTGCCTGCGCACACAGGCACAAACGGCCGTTACCCGCATCATCTCCAATCCACAAACCATTGGCATTATTGGCCCCACCTGCGCCGCCACCGCCGAGCTTATCCTGCCCGTTGTCGATGGTGTGGGACTAATGCTTATCTCGCCATCCGTCACAAACCCGGAAACGGCCGTTGCCAACCCCACCCCCACGCACCCGCCAGCCTTCTACCGCACCATTCCTCCCAGCAGCGCACAAGGGCAAACAGCCGCCCAATACACCCGCGAACAACTCAATCTGCGCCGTGCCGCCATCATAGGCAGCAGCAGCACCATCGCCACCCAACAAGCCGATGCCTTTGCCCAAACCTTTGCTAACCTGGGCGGCCGCATCGTCTTTCATGGCACACTTTCCGCAGACCAGCAAGACATTTCCGAACTGCTTGCCGCCATCACAGTCGGGCAGCCAGACGTTTTGTTTTTGCCTCTGTTTGCCCCCGAAGCCAACACCTTTCTCAACCAATTGGCAAACGAACTCAACCTTGGAAATTTAACCCTTATTGGGCCAGATACCCTTTTTACCCCCCAATTTGCTGAATCTACCGGCCCTGCCGCGGAAGCCTTGTACCTTGTTGCGCCAGCCATGGTTGGTGATTCATACCAACAATTTCTCACAACCTGGCAAGAGCGGTTCAACAGCCCCCCATCTTACTTTTACCATGTCTTTGCTTATGATGCCGTCAACATGCTTTTAGAAGCTGTTGAGGCCTCAGCCGAAGTGGGCAATGACGGCTCACTGCTTATTGGCAAGCAAGCACTGCGAGAAGCACTGACTCATACAAATATGGCGGGTTTGAGCGGCACGCTGACTTGTCAGCCGAATGGTGAATGCGGCACGGCCGTTTCCCTGGGCGTCTACCAGCTCGGTAATGCAGAAATTAACGGCCGTCGCTGGCCGCCTCCCCTTGTCTGGAAACCATGATATGATGCCCAAATGAGTCTCTTTTGCACCCTGTCCCCGCATTGCTATACTCCCCTGAATGCAAACAAGTACTGTACAGTAACCACTTCCTCATTGAGGTATTTCTTATGAATGCAATGATTCGCCGTCTATTACCCGGCCTTATCTTCATACTGCTGTTGGCTGCAGCCTGTGCCGATACACCAGAAGAAACCCCGCCAACGGCCGTTCCCGTTACGCAGGCACCGGCAGACGTTATCCCTACCACAGAAGCCGCTCCGCCCTCCAACCGGGACTTTATTGTCATCGCAACAGATGCCCCCAGTCCGCCTTTCACCGACTTTAACGAATTTGGTGAAGTGACAGGGTTTGCCGCTGATTTTTTGCGCAAAGTAGCCGAAGTATCCGGTTTATCTTACGAAATTGTCGTCACACCATACCAGGGTGTACTTGCCAACATTGCCAGCGAAACCAACCGCGATTTTGACGCGGTTCTCCCTCCACAGCCAATACAGGAAACGGCCGTGCCCGGCATTGTCTACACCAAACCATTTCTCGAAATTGGTCAGGTTGTGCTGGTACTGGCCAATGAAAACAGCATCACCGGCCCGCAGGATTTACAACCCGACATGCTCATCGGCGTGGCCAAAGACAGCGACAGTGAATACGCCGCCCGCGAAATTTTAGGCATCGCCGACAGCAGCCTCATTCGTTACGACCAGCCCGCGCTGGCCGTTCAGGCACTTGCCCAGGAAGAAGTACGTGCCGTGATCGTCAACAGCTACATGGCTGATTACATGACAAGCCAATATGCCCAACAGTTCAAAGTGGCAGGCGGTAACGGCCGTGACGCCTGGATAACCAACCAGACCTACGCCATTGCCTTGCCCGCCACCAGTACCGACTTGCTGCAAACGCTCAATGAGGCCATCACCCAAATCACCGCCGACGAAAACCTGACCCAAACGGCCGTTTCCTGGTTCGTAGACAGCACCCCCATCGATGCCGGCGAATCCAGAGTAGGCACACCAACAGACGAAATCATCATCGGCACAACCCAACCCCTCGTCGATTTAGACCCTGCCGGCGACCCGGCAAACCCCGCCAACCTCCTGAGTTGGGAGGTAAAAATGAACACCATGAGCGGACTATACGGCTATACCGCCGACGGCCAACTAACCCCGGTATTGGCACAGCGCATGCCCACCATCACAGAAGACGGCCTCGTCTATACCATTGCCCTGCGTCAAGATTTGCGTTTTCCAGACGGCAGCGCCTTCACCGCCGATGATGTCAAATGGTCAATCAATCGTGCCGCCCGGCTGGGCAACTTCACTGTAAACAGCCTGCTGCAAGACAGCAACGATGACAACTTTGCCGATGCAGAAGCCGTTGAAGTTGTAGATACCTATACCGTGCGCATCCGCCTGCAAGAAGCCAATGGTGCCTTTATCCACTATTTAGCCACACCGCCCTTCTTCCCCGTTAGCGATGAATGTTTCCCGGATACACTGGCGCTGACCTCAACCTGTGGCGGACTCGGTGCTTACCTCATCACAGAATGGCAGCCGGGAGTCCAGCTTCGGCTGGCGGCCAACCCGGACTGGCCGGGCACACCCGCGCCTGCTTTTGCCAAAATTCAGCTTCGTTTTTATGACGATATGGCCAGCATGCAGCGATCTTTGGTTGAGTTTCAATCTATTGATGTGGCGTGGCAAGGGGTTGGTTATGCCGATTTTCTGGCTTTGCAAACGCAAGATTTAGACGGAGACGGCCGTTCCGACATCAGCGGCTGGACAAGCCCGGCCATCTTCAAAAGCTACATCATCTTTGACCATGATACAGCCCCTTGGGACAAGGCACGGGTTCGGCAGGCCGCCGGGCTGGCACTAGACCGCCAGGCACTGGCCCAAATTATTTTTGAAGGCAGCCGACTGCCGCTGCTTAGTCCTGTGCCGGATGGCGTTCCGGGTCAGAAAAATGTCTTTCCAGACAGAAACCTGGCTCAGGCAAGAGCATTACTAACTCAGGAAGGCTACAGCGAGGGGAAACCGGCCGAGGTGATTTTGTACTACATCAATGACGGCCGTTACTCAGACAGAGAAGAACGTTACGCAGAAGCGATTAAAGCCCAGCTAGAAGAAACTGGCATTTTCAAAGTGACTTTGCAAGGCACGCCCTGGGAAGTTTTTCGCATTCAAATTGCCCAATGCAATTATCCTGCGTATTTAATGGGGTGGCCGTCCCCCGGCAGACCCGTGGATGTGTTGGATGTGTCTGCCTGGACTGACTTTTTCATTGAGAACACAACCAACATCTTTTGCTCAAATTATGAAAACCCGCGCATGACGGATTTGCTAAACAAAAGTCGGGAAGAAAGTGACCTGAACGGCCGTGCCCAGATATTGGCCGATATGCAAGACCTGTGGGCTGTTGATGTGCCCACACTCGACATCTTGCAAGAACCGATGTGGGCACTTTCACTTGATTACGTCACAGGCGTTTCATTCAATGCCTTTGGGCTGATGAATTACAGCACATTAAGCAAAAACCAACCATAACCGTGTTTCCGTAATCCGGGGGCCATATACCAACGGTTCACGGGTTACGGTTCACGGATTACTGAATACGGGTACTAGCTGGCTTTACCTGCATTTGCCTGCTTATTCTTCATTCGCTTGGCGCGTGGCCCCACAACCCGCTCATTACCGGCCAACAACCGCTTGATATTGGGTCGCAATGCCCACAAAACAATGGCCAATGTCACAAAGCCGCCAACCATATAAGCTGGTGTGGGGTCATATCCGCCAAAATAACGAATGGCAAAAACAATGGGGATAATCGCCCCCATTGCCATGGAAGCCACAGAAGCCATCCCCACAGTTAGCAGCAAACCCAGCATGGTGATAACGCCAATGGGGAACATCGGCCACCACAAAGCTGTACTCCACCCCACATTGGGGCCAGTGCCAGCCCCGCCGCGCCAGCCCAGGAATATAGACCAGTTGTGGCCTACGACAGCCATCACCCCGGCAAACGTAATGACCCAGGGCAGCCAGCTTTCCGGCACGGCACTGCTGAATAACTGCCGGGAAATCCACACAGCCATATACCCCTTGAACACGTCGCTTAAGCCGGTAATGACTCCTGTTGTCCAACCTGCCGCACGCAGGGAGTTTGTGCCTCCGGTACGGCCGCTTCCGACTTCGCGAATATCAATCCCCTTAACAATTTTTACATAAAGAAAACCGAAGGGGATTGCACCAGCAAAATACCCTATCAGGCCAGCCAGAATCACATACAAAAACGTCATAAGCTTTTATCTTCCTTCCTTGCATGTGCAGAAGCCAGTATCCGCATTCATTAATCCGTCATTCGTTTTCCAGGTACGCTGCCTTTGGTAATTTTGTTGGAAAACGGTTTACGGACTTCGGGTTACGTATACTAATACCCCTGCATTTTATTTTCTATTTCTGCACTCAATACAACACGGAGATGCGGGGTTGGTTACACGGTGATGATGGGAATTTCTCTGCTTTGCTTGTTCACAATTGTAAAGCAGTGTACCTGGGGAGGAAACGGCCGTAATGCCACAATCACCTGTGCCCACTCTGGATAATAAGCTTGTGCAATGTCTGTTGGAGACGGCCGTGCCGGGCCAAATGGATGAGAATGGAATACCGCCAGCATCTGCAAACCAGCCTCTTCCACCGCCAACATTGCCCGCAGCTGCTCCTCCGGGTGCATCTCATACACAGTTTGGCTGTGCAGCACATTTTCCACTGCAAACCAATGAGACACACGCTCCCCAGTTCCGGCCAAAAAGCCACACCCTTCTTCCGGAAAAACCTGCTCCAGATGAGACAATACGGCCGTAAGCACCACACGCGGCACAAACAACTGCTTAGGCGGCAAAAGTAACAACCCAATCCTCTCCAAAACAAAAAAAGCCCGGCATCTGCCAGGCTTTAACCTTTGTAACAAAAATCCTAGAGGGCGTCGTACCCAGGCCCTTCAGAGAAGAATTCGTAGTTTGCTGGAATGTCTTCCGTCAGGTCTAACACTTCGCCACCTGCCAACTGCTTGGCATTCAACAATTTTACCTCGTGACCATCGATTTCGCCCTCAAACGGCTGCCCATCGGGAAGCAGTTCCTTGGTGTTGTTAATCCAGACACCAGCAGGCGCTTCATAATCGAACGGTACTTCTTCTTCTGGGAAAATGGCTTCATACGGGCATTCCGGCACACAGGCACCGCAGTCAATGCAGGTGTCGGGATCAATGTACAGCCAGGGCCATTCCTCTTCTGGCTTACCCAAAACCATACACTCTACCGGACAAACCTCGACACAAGCCGTGTCGCGTAAACATAATCTGGTGACAATATGGGTCATGTAACCTCTCCTTTTTTGGATTATGAATCCGATCGTACATTCACGATTTATGGGGCGATATTATACACACTTTTTTTCTTTTGTGTCACAACAAAGAAATGGCGTAACGATACAGGTCATACCAAAAACCAACCGCCACTTTTTTTGACCTTGCTTATTTGAATTGTTAAGATTGCACGCTTGCGGTTACAGGGTTCATTCTAATGATGCCCTTTTGCTTTGTCAACAAACCTTAGAGGCATTGTTTTTATGGATGCGACACAACCCCCTCGCTTTTCCCCGGTCTTGGTTTTGTTTTTTGGTGTCCTGGGCATTTCCTCTGGCTCTATCCTGGTCAGATTTTCTCAAGGAGAGGGTGTACCCTCTCTGGTCATTGCGGCCTGGCGATTGAGTTTCGCCACGCTTATTTTGCTGCCCCTGGCACTTGGGCGGAAGCGGGAGGAGATCTTATCTTTGTCGCTTACCGACTGGCGGCTGGCTGTTTTGTCTGGCTTGATGCTGGCTGTTCATTTTGCCAGTTGGGTAAGTTCGCTGGCGTTTACGTCTGTCGCCAGCTCTACGGTACTTGTGACAACTTCTCCGTTGTGGGTGGGGCTGGCGGCTCCGCTTTTGTTAGGCGAAAAGTTGACACGGCCGTTACGAGTAGGCATTTTTCTGGCCCTTGTTGGCAGTGCGCTCATTGGGTTAGGCGATGTAATGGCAGTGGTAGACGGCCGTCTCCTCTTCAGCTTAACCCAATTCACCAACCAGTCAGACCCATTACTTGGCAATGGACTGGCCATCATTGGGGCAATTGCCGCCGCCTTCTACCTCATCATCGGCAGACGACTGCGCCAAAAACTCTCCCTGCTCAGTTACATCACCGTTGTTTACGGCACTGCCGCCATCTTTCTTTTGCTCATTGCCCTGGGCAGTGGACACCACCTGTTTGGCTACTCCCTTGCAGCCTACATCTTCATGCTGCTCATGGCCGTGCTGCCCCAACTGGTAGGGCACAGCTCATACAATTGGGCATTGGGTTACCTGCCAGCCGCGTACGTCTCCATTGCTGTCATTGCAGAACCCATTGGGGCAACAATGCTGGCTGTTCTCTTTTTTCAGGAAATTCCAGGGATATTTACTTTGATAGGGAGCGCCTTCATTTTGCTAGGTGTGGTTATTGCCAGCAAGCGCAGTGGTGAAAAAGGGAAAGATTAATTGATTCAAGATTAAATCTGCACGGCTGCCGCATCTTAAAATTTGCAAACAACTTTACCCAAAATGTACTGGGCAGGCAGTGGCCCATAGTGACGGCTGTCTGTACTTTCTTCTGGATTATCGCCTAGCAAAAAGAAACGGCCGTCTGCCGACACACCCGCCACACGCTTCACAATACGGCCGTATGCCGCGCCATCAGGACTCATCGCCAACACCACATCCCCCACAGCCGGCCCCTTACGGCGATAAGCCCCATAATCCACCACCACCTCATCCCCCGCCGCCAACGTCGGAAACATAGAGGCCCCGGAAACAGTAAACCGTCCCCGGAGCCTCAAAAAAACCAACAACCAATCAAACAGGCTGCCTTCTCTCACAAAATTCACACCAGTCCGTACCATTTTCCGACGAAATTACCAGCGGTAACACATACGAAAAACGGACAACGGATTACTGAATACGGACGCTAGTGCACGTAACCCGAAGTCCGTATACCGTTTTCCGACGGAAATTACCAGAGATAGAGCACACGGATTACGGATTACGGATTACTGAATACAGCTCCTAGCTGGCCGTATAATAAGCCACGTCCCGGCCCTTTGTACCCCAAAATACCTTGTGAATCTCTTCCATCTTCCCCATCAACTTCTCAGCCGCTTCCAAATCCACATGCTGTTTGCAGTGAGAAAGCAGCTTTGTCGTTTCCCAAATCAAATTATGCAAATCGGGATACTGCTCCAAATGAACAGGCTTAAAGTAATCCGTCCACAACACCAGCACTTCCGTCTTGGCAATGTGTGCCTGCTCTTCCTTAATGGCAATGTAGCGGCTCATATTGTTCAGCGAATCCAAATCCGTTTTGCCTTCCAACGCAGCAATTTTCTTGGTCATGGAAAGCACAGCTTCCGCTGCAATACGTGCCGATGCCGGATCATACACGCCGCAAGGCCCATCACAATGTGCAGAAACTGTTTCTGCTGCCGGGAACAAGTTCTTCAGAACATGATTCAATTTTTTCATTTGTTACCTTCCTGTTTTGCTTAAACTTAGGGGATAAAATAGGCATTGTCCCGTGCCAATAACACACTAAGCAGACAATGCCTTTTTATTGTCTTAAAGATAGGCAGGTTCGTCAACTGGCTTTTCACACCAGTCATAAACCATTTACTTAAAGGGCCAGCTTTACTTCAAATACGTATCAAACCAGCGGAGCATGTGGGTAAGGCGTTGAATACGGCGATCTGTACGGCCGATTCTACTCAACCCATGCGATTCATCCGGGAACAAAATAAACTCCGTATCCACCCCCAGCCGCCGCAGCGCAGTAAACACCTGTTCACCCTGTTCTTGCGGGCAGCGAAAATCCCGTTCACTATGGATAATCATCGTCGGCGTTTTTGCGTTGCCAATGTAGGCAATCGGCGACATTCGCCAATAACTCTCCAAATCATCCCAAGGCCCCACATCCGGCCCCATCAACTCCTCCGTGCCATGATGCAAGTCACTGGCCCCATAAAAACTGATGAGATTACTTACCACCCGTTGGCCGACAGCCGCCTTAAACCGGTGTGTTTTGCCAATGATGAGCGTTGTCATATACCCGCCATAACTGCCGCCTGTTACCCCCATTCGATCTGGGTCAATATAAGGCAGTTTTTCCACATAATCCGTCCAGGCCATCACATCGGCATAATCCACTGTGCCCCACTGGTTATAAATTGCACCGGCAAACGCTTCACCATACCCCTGACTGCCACGTGGGTTGCACCAATACACCACATAACCATTGGCATTCAGGAAGTGAAATTCGTGCATCAATGCCCGGGCATACTGCGTTTGTGGGCCGCCATGAATCTCCAAAATGCTGGGGTATTTTTGCGAAGGGTCAAAATTGGCGGGCTTCAAAATCCAGCCTTGAATTTCGTTGTTATCAGGCCCCTGAATGGTCACTTCCTCAATGTCGCCCCAGGCAATTTCATCCAGCAGCTCCTGATTGAAGTGGGTTAAATGGTGGGTTTGGGCTGACGGCAGGTGGCGTACACGCACTTGCCCGGGCAGCAGCATTTCGCCCCACAAGTAGGCAATGCGTTCGTTGGCGGCATCCAGCGTAAATGTGCCGATAAGTCCCGGTTCGTCAATGATGCGGCGGTAGCCTTTGCCTTCTATGGGGAAAGCAAGCAGGGGCTGGTTGCCTTTTTCCGTCGCCAGCACAAATATCTGGCTGCTGTCTGCTGACCAGGTGGGGGCAGGTTCCGGGCTGCCGCTGCCGGTATCTGTAAGGGAGGCCAGTGCCAGGTGCAGGTCTGTGCCAACGGATAACGGCCGTACTTCGCCACCTGCGGCCGGTACAATGTACAAATTAGCGTTTTGATACCAGTGCCCTTTGCGTTCCCGTCCCTTAAATGCCAGCCAACGCCCATCCGGCGAGGCAGACAAGCCATATTTGCCCCCTGGACGGGAAGGAATCAGTTCCATGTCGCCGCCATTTGCCGGAATGCGGTAAATTTCCGACTCGTCCCAGTTCACATCGTCGCGCTCGTCACGATTGGAAATAAAGTAAATGAAACGGCCGTCTGCCGACCACACAGGCCCTTCTTCATCCTTATCCCCATCTGTCAACTGCGTGGCTTCTCCAGTTTCAGCGTCAATCGTCCAGATATGCCACTTTTCTTTAGGCAGATAGCCTGCGCCATCAAATTTATAATCCAGCCGGGTAATATGCCGCACCACAACGCCCAACTTTTTCTTTTGCTCATCTTTTTCGCGCTCAATGGCATCGGCATCTTTTTTGCGGAACTGCGTTACAAACTGTTTGCCGTCTGGCGACCAGGCAAACCCGCTAAAAGAGCCTTGCATGTTGGTTAACGGCCGTGCCTCACCCCCATCCACCGGCAGCAAATAAAGCTGCATTTGCTTCTCATCCTTGCGATTGGAGAGGAAAGCAATGGTACGGCCGTCTGGCGACCAGCGAGCATACGTATCCGTGTGGTCGCCAAACGTAATTTGGCGCGGCGGTGTACTGCCATCAGCGGCGGCCAACCACAAATTTGTGTGCCGCTTTTCCGTATTTTTGTCCACCCGAATCAAGCCAAACACAACAAGCTGTCCATCGGGAGAAATTTGCGGGTCGGTAACCAACTGTAAATTGTAAAGATCTTCGGCAGTTATCGGCCGTTTTTCATTTGGCATTTTGGCGCTCCTTTGAAAGATCAAAAATTGACT
>CAZRIB010000119.1:0-3687 GCA_964600035.1 uncultured Ardenticatenaceae bacterium
TAAGCGATACATCGTCGCGGCGTCAACGACTTCATTTTCCAGTGCGCCGATGCCATCAATTTCTACGCGCATCACATCGCCGGGGTAGACGTGGGAGATGCCTTTGGGCGTGCCGGTAAAAATGATGTCGCCGCGCTGAATGGTTTTGAATTCGGACAGGTAGGCGATGAGTTGGGCAACGCTGTGGCGCAAATGGCGGGTGTTGCCCTGTTGGCGCAGTTCGCCGTTGACGTAGGTGCGAATTTCTGTGTTGGTGGGGTCTATTTCATCGGCTGTTACCAGCACTGGCCCCAACGGCCCAAAGGTATCGAATCCTTTGGCCTTGACGGGTGGCCGGTAGTAGTTGCCCACAAAGTCGCGTACGGTGCATTCGTTGCCAATGGTGTAGCCGTAAACGTAATCGAGGGCTTCGGATTCGGGGATGTTACGGCCGTTTCTACCAATCACCACCACCAGTTCACCCTCATAATGCATATATTCCACATCTGGCCGGATAACCTTTGCCCGATGGCCGAGAAAGGTATTGGGCAGTTTGTGAAAAAGCAGCGGGTAATCGGGCACATCCAGTTTCAACTCCAGGGCATGGTCGGCATAACCCAGCGCCACGCCAACGGCCGTACAGCCCCTCGCATCCACCGGCGGCAGCCACATCACATCATCCGGGTCATAGGCCACCCGCCCTACGCAAAGCTGTCCATTTTTATATTCACCTTCGTGAATTTGCCCGTTGTAGGCAAATCGTGCCAATTTCATAATGTACTCCTGTAAAAATAAAGGTTAATGATTCATGGATTAAAGATTAAAGCGGGCTGCAAGCTGTCTCTTGCCACATTTTCATTCATGATCAAGCCAAGTCGCTAAATGCTTCAATTTTCAATCTTTAATCTTTAATTTTTTTACCCTTGCTCAAACCAATTATTAACGGCCGTTTCTAACTCACTATCCGAATAATCTTGCTCAATTTGCGCCATCACAGCCGCCACTTCAGCAGGAGAGGCCACCAACTCCCCGCCGCTTACAGACAAGTCGTAAGCAGAACCGGCCGGACGCAGCACCTCATCGACAAAAAGTGTTTCGCAGGAACGATGCTGAAGCAGGTGACGGTAAACGGCCGCATACACATCCGGGTGATACACCTGCAAATCACCTTCCCCGGCCAAACCCAACTGCCGCCCAACCTGCGCCACTTCCAGCCACAACGCCCGCAGCACATTGGGCTGGGCATCTTTTGTTTCTTTCTCATGGCGCGGCGCGGCAATGGAACGCGCTCTGGCCTGTTCAATAACCTGCCGTACCCGGCGCGAGGGAACAGGCACAAAAAAGAGCGTTTCTGCACCGGCCAAAACCGGTTCAGCCGCATCATCCTGCTTTTGCACCAGCTCAATCAGGCGATTGCCAATGAGGGGCACTTCGCCAAGAAGCAGGTCGTTTTGCCGGGCGTGGCGGGTGTGCCAGTGGTAAACGGCCGTTCGCGCCCACACCCCCACTGCTTTGCGGATGGCGGCGTGTGTCACGCCATCAATTTCGGGGTAGCGGGCTAGATTTTCGGCCGTTTCAAACGCCGCCCGCGTCACATCCCACTGCAACAAATACACCGAACGACCAGCCTGCTCCGCCATCAAAGCCATTTGCTGAAGCAGCAAACTTTTGCCAGCGCCCGGCAGTCCAGCAAAAAAGACCATTTTTCGCCGGTCTACTGCCTGTGCAAAAGCACGATAAATGGGTGAAGTTGTTGGTAATATCATCCCCAATCTCTCAATCTCTAATCCCCCAATCTCCAATCTCCAATCTCCCAATCTCTCAATCTCTAATCTCCCAATCTCCACCCCCACTCATTCACTGCCCGGCATCGGCACACCCAGCGTCAACAGCCGGTTGCGCTTAAAAGTATCAATCATCTCAGCCGCCGTCTTTTGCGCAGACTGCCCCATTAACAAACTAGGCTTGCCGCCCTCAAATTCATCGCACACAAATTTGTGAGAGTCATACATAATGGCAAACGCCTGCCGAAAATTTTGGACAGCGAGCGCCATCTCATCAGGTGGGTTGGCAAAATAAGGTTTCAACCGGCGCAGCACTTTTTTAACCAAATAGTCGTGGTCTTGTGCCCACATGCCGCTAAACCCTTCGGCGGCTTCAAACATATTCGGGCGGACATACCCTTCATAAGCGGCTTGCGAAAAACTGCCTGTAAATTTGAATGTGACAGACACGCCCCAAAGCAAATAGGTGGCCTGCTCCAAATCTGCCCGCGCCGCCTGCCAATTGCCTGCTTCCAGATGGTCGGCCATCCGCGAACAAACCACAACCAAAGACTGCACCATGCAAAAGAAAAGTTGATGGCCTACCTGCCACCGCTCACGTGCCCGGTCTAATTCGCTCAGGTCTAACATGGGTTACCTCCAAATCAGGTCAAGTCAAACTGCCGCAGGGTGGTTTCCAGAGCAATGCGCAGCATGGGCAGTTCTACAACAGTCAGGGTAAATGGGGGGGCTTCAAAATTAGCCAGCACCTGCCGAAAGGCTTGCAGTTGGGCGGCAATGAATGTTTCTGCTGGCTGACGGCCGTTTCTGGTAACGTGAAAATAATCATCATAGACATCAAATTTGTGTACATTGGCCTGTACCGGTTCAACAGCCGGGGCAAAGTGCGCCAGTGCCGCATCCAGCACAGGAATGATGGCATGTGGCGGGGTGTCCAATGGCAGTGCCAGAATGGCTTGCAGGGCGGCTTTTTGGGCAGGCGTAAAATTGGCTTGTTTTTCCACGCCAGGCAAAGCCGCAGGCAAAGGCAGGCGCAGCTCCGGGCCGGGATCAACGGGCTTGGGCTGGCTGGTGACGATGGCGTGCCAGTTGGCAACGGCCGTTTCCAATGCAGCCGGTGTATACAGACGCGCTACTTCAGCCAACACGGCCGTTACCTCAGCCGGAGAAGCCACCACCTCACCAGCCACCACATCCAGCTCATACACCGACCGCTTTGGCCGCAGCACTTGGTCAATTAAAAGCGTCTGCACATGGCGGTGCTGGAGCAGCGACGCATACACACCCCCATAAATGTACGGGTTATACGGCGTTTTAGGGTTCGCCTTGGTCAAGCCAATCTGCCGGGCAATCCCATTCACCTCTTCCCACAAGGCTTGCAGCACATTGGGGGCGGCATCCTGCTTTTCCCGCTCATGCTGGGGATTTGCCAAAGTGCGGGCACGGGCTTCCTCAATGACTGTGCGCACTTCCCACGAGGGAACCGGCACGACAAATTGCACCCGGTCGCTGGCCAGCAGCTGCTCCACGCCATCGTCATGCGTCTCGGCCAATTCAATCAGCCTGCTGCCAATTAAGGGCAGTTCGCCAATGAGCAAATTGGCCGGGTCGGGGTGTGCTTCGTGCCATTTTTGCACAGCGCCTCTGGCCCACATGCCCACTGCCTTGCGGATGGCGGGATGGGTTACGCCGTCCACTTCCGGGTATTGGGTCAGGTTTTCGGCCGTTTCAAATGCCTTTCTCGCAGAAATCCATTGCAGCAGGTGAACATTGCGCCCTTCTTCGCTGGCAATTAAGGCCAACTGTTGAATGAGCAGGCTTTTGCCCACGCCGGGCAGCCCGGCAATGAAAATCATGCGCCGGGTTTGGGCATGACCTTGCAAAATACGGTATAGCTGGGAAGAAATGGGAATGACTAACATAG
>CAZRIB010000119.1:3787-9979 GCA_964600035.1 uncultured Ardenticatenaceae bacterium
AAATAAACGTGGCTATCTCTGACAATGCTTTTTTGTGAGTGGCATGAACAGGAACGGCCGCATCCTCTGCCGGATAGCCAACAACCAGATTCAAAAATGCACGTTCATTGCCTGGCCGGTGCAATATCTCTGAAAGAAACCCCATGGGGCTGGGTGTATGGGTCAGACAGGCCAGCCCGGCATTGTGCAAGGCCGCAATTAAAAAGCCCACCGCAATGCCCACAGATTCCTGTACGTAGTAATGCTTGATTTTTTCGCCGTTCGGGCCAATGCCGTAAACCTGGGCAAAAACCACAATCAAACAGCCAGCCTTGTCGATAAATGATTTGTCGGCATCTGTGCCCAGCGGCGCTAATGCTTGCAGCCACTCTTCGGAGGCGCGTTTTTGGTAAAAGGCACGCTCTTCCTCTTCTGCCGCCAGCCGGATTTTGTGCTTTACGGCCGTATCCGTCACCACCACAAAATGCCAAGGCTGCTGATTTGCCCCACTTGGCGCACGGCCAGCCGTTTGCAAACAGGCCTGCACCACATCCAAAGGCACAGGCTTATCGGCAAAGTCACGGATGCTGTGCCGCTTCTGCATTAAGTGTAAAAAAGCCTGGGCACGCTGCTGCATCTCCGGCAAAGGTCGCCGTTCGTAAACATACGGCACAGTTTGAACAGGTATCATGGGTACTCCTTGTGAATTACGATTTACGGATTACGAACTACGGGCTGCCCCTCTCATGCCGCCATATCCGCCATTCTAATTTTCAGGTAGGCCAAAAGACCGCGTGCCATGTGTACGGCCGTATCCGTAAAAAAGCGGTGTCCCAGCCATTTTTCCAGCAAAGCCAACTGCTCCGTTGGCGAAAAACCAAACCAACCGCCCACCGTCTCCAACCCAAACGGCGTATACCGCCACAGCTTGTCGGCATCCTTTACCAGCGCATCCTCCAGCGAAAGGGTTTCCTGCCGCGTATCATGACCGTCAATAATGGCAATCACAGCCTCCATAACGGCCGTATCCACAGCCAGGTCAGTCAAAATTTCACGAGCAATCCGCGCCCCTTCCACCTCATGCTGGCGGCGCAGTTCCGGGTAACGCATGTGGGGGCCAAACGACAAAAGCTGCTTGTCCTCCGGCACAGTAGACCAGCCCACATCGTGCAGCAAAACGGCCGTTAAAACAACATCCTCACGGGCCTGGGTGTGTACAGCCAGCAGTTGGCGGGCAAAGCCATAACAGTAGACAGTGTGGGTATCATTGCTGCGTGTTTGCAAAAACGGCCGTGCCGCCTGCCAGATGGGTTGGTACTGGCTGTCTATCATCACTTACGCACCCTCGGCAGCCCTCTAAACCGGTCTACACTGGGCAAATCTCCCACAGGCACTTCAATCACCGTGGGTAAATCACTTTGCAGCCCTTTGGCAATGGCCTGCCGCAGCGATTCGGCCGTATTTGCCCGAAACGCCTGCGCCCCAAACGATTCGGCCA
Source organism: uncultured Ardenticatenaceae bacterium (assembly GCA_964600035.1). Taxonomy (GTDB): domain Bacteria; phylum Chloroflexota; class Anaerolineae; order Promineifilales; family Promineifilaceae; genus CAZRIB01. The sequence continues at coordinate 5,265 of CAZRIB010000119.1, forward strand.
ATCGAACAAAATCCGGGTTCTGCAAATCGGTGGCAATCACCCGGCCACCGTACAGATTTTTTTGCATTTGCTGCACGTTGCCGTACTGGTTGTTGTTAAACAAAATGGTGACAAGGCCAATGCGATGCTGTACGGCCGTTGCCAATTCCTGCACCGTAAACATAAAGCCGCCATCCCCGGCCACCGCAATCACCGGCACATCTGGACGAGCCACTTTGACACCCAAAGCCGTTGGAAAACCATACCCCAGCGTGCCCATATACCCCGTAGAAATAAACGTGCGCGGATGGTAAACCGGCATGGTAATGCGTGCCGTAAAGCCTGCCTGCGTCAGCTCATCCACAAAAATGCCATCTTCCCCCAACGCTTCCCGAATCACTTTGAGATACGTGCGCTGCGGCTCCAGATAAGCGGTCTGCTTTTCCCAATCCGCCTTGAGGGCACGCATCTCATCTTCGCGGGATGCCCGTTTGCCGTTGTAAACGGCCGTTCGCGCCAACAGCAAAGGCACGGCATCTTCTGCACGTGCTGTTATGGCAATATCCGGCTGGTGGTAGATGGCGTGGCTGGCCGGGTCAATGTCAATTTTGATGAGCGTCATCTCGTCATCCACACCCCACCCCTTCAACGGTTCGCGGGCATGTGTGCCCACCAGCAGCACCACATCGGCGTTTTGCCACAGGGCATGGGAAGGCGGCAGGTGGATGCTCAGGTAATGACGGCCGTCCATGATGCCCATACCCGTTCTGTACCCAACCACAGGCGCCTGCACCATTTCAGCCAGTTGGCGGATGGGCTGGCTGGCATTTTGCGCGCCGCCGCCAACGTAGATTAACGGCCGTTTGGCTTTGCCCAATGCTTTTGCCGCCTGCTCAATGGCATCCGGGTCGGGCGTGGGGTGGGAAACGGCCGTTTGCGGCACAGGCAGCACCACTTCATCACGGGCGGCCAGCACATCCATTGGCACTTCCACAGCAACCGGCCGGGGACGGCCGTTATTTAGCTGGCAAAACGCCTCAGCCACCAGCGCCGCCGCCTCCGCAGGCGAATGGGCACGAGCCGCCCATTTGGTCAACCGCTGCAGAATACCCAACTGGTCTGGCAGTTCATGCAGCACCCCGCGCCCTTTGCCAATGTGTTGGCTGGGAATTTGCCCCGTCAGGCAAAAAACAGGCGCATTCAAGCCATAGGCCGTTGCCAGCGCGGCGGAGGCGTTTAATACACCGGGGCCAGGAACGACATTGAAAACGGCCGTTTCACCGGAGGCCAGCGCATAACCCAGCGCCATATAACCTGCCCCCTGCTCATGGCGCGTATGAATCACCCGAATCTGGTCGCGGGCATCATAAAGCGCGTTATAAAGCCAATCATTTTGAATACCCGGCAGTCCAAAAAGGGTATCTACGCCATGCGCCAGCAATGTTTGGACAACGGCCTCGCCGCCTGTTCGTTGGGTCATAAAACACCTTGTTTATAATTATTGGAGATTGGCTGATTGGAGATTCGAGCTGTTTTACGAAAATCTCCAATCTCCAATCTCTAATCCCTAATCTCCCCAAATCACCTTTTCCAATCCACGAATAAACTGCTCATTGCCCGCCGGTGTGGAAACAGACACACGCAGGCAGTTTTCCAGGCCTTCGTCTTTTAACGGCCGTACCATCACCCCAAACGGCAGCAAAGCATCGGCCACTGCCGCCGCATTGTGAGAGGCTGGCAGTTTGACCACAATAAAGTTGGTCTGGCTGGGCAAATAAGCCAACCCCAGCCTGTCAAACTGTGCCATCAGATAGGCTTTGCCAGTCAGGGCGGCATCAATGTTCTTTTGCAAATGGTCAGGGTCGCGCAGCGCTGTTACACCAGCCACCAGCGCCAAATGGTTGTGATGGAAACCGCGCATAAACCCGGCTACGTAGTTGGCAATGGCCGGCGGCGCAATGGCGTACCCCAATCGCATCCCGGCCATGCCATATGCTTTGGAAAAACTTTGAATCATGATGATGGGCTTGCCTGCCAAAATGTAGGCCAGTGTGTCGGGGTAGTCCGGGTCGGTTACAAAGTGGCGGTAAACTTCATCGGCCACAATGATGACGTGGTCTGGCAGGTTATTGACCAGCCGCTCCATGTCGGCGGCGGGCATGATGGTTCCGGTGGGGTTGTTGGGGTTGCAAAGGATGAGCAGGCGGGTGCGCTCGGTAACGGCCGTTAACAAGCCATCGACATCTGGTGTAAATGATGGCTGGCGCAAAGGCACAGAAACGGCCGTTGCCCCCTCCTGCGCGGCCAATTTGGCATAAATACCAAACGTCGGCGGCGAAATCAACACCTCATCCCCCGCCTGCAAAAAAGCCCGCGTCACCAATTCCACCGTATCAAAGCCGCTGCTGCCGGTGAAAAAATAATCCGGCGTCAGGCCGCGCCCCCAAACTTCTGCCAGGGCATGGCGCAGCACCTCATCGCCAAAATCAGGGTAATCACCAATTTGGGCTGCCGCCGCCTGTAACGCCGCCACCACGTTGGGCGACGGCCCATATGCGCTTTCATTAAACGACATACGGTAAACCTGGGGCAGGTTAAACTGCTCCTGAATCTCAGCCTTGGATGCCCGGCTGGTCGGGCGGTTAAATTGGGGTTTGGGAAAGTTCATTGTGCGGCCTTTACTATTTTTTAAGCGTTCAGCATTAACCCGTTTCAACGGGTTTCTAATTTACAGCAGAGCATTTCAATGCCCGACAATGCTGGCAAAAAAATTGTAAATGGTGAATTGTGAACCAAACAACACCTCATCTACCATTCACAATTCACCATTCACCATTCACCATTCACAAGTCCATACTGCCGGGCAATGGCTGCCAATTTTGCGTGGTTTTCTGGAGAAACCGGGGCCAGCGGTAAACGTACCTCCGGGCTGCATTTGCCCATCATGCCCAAAATCGTTTTGACGGGAACAGGGTTGATTTCCAAAAAGATGGCATCATTGAGGGTCATCAACTCATAATGATTGCGCCGTGCTTCCTCCCACTTTCCCGCAGCTACCAGATTGTACAAACTGGCGACTTTGGCAGGCATCAGGTTGCCTGTTGCGCTTACGTAACCGGCGCCGCCAATGGCTAAAATGGGAAAGCAAAGCAGCTCAATGCCAGAGTACACAAGGAAATCTGTCCCCATTTTGTGCAGCAATCTGTTGATGTGTTCAAAATCTTTGTTGGATTCTTTGACGCCAATGATGTTGTCATTGGCTTCTTTGAGGCGGGCAACGGTATCTATTTCGATGTTTACGGCCGTACGCCCGGGAATGTTGTAGAGAATGATGGGAATATCGACGCTCTTGGCAACACTGTCAAAATGTTGAAACAGCCCCTCCTGGCTGGGGCGGCAGTAATAGGGAGCAATCACCAGCAAGGCATCGGCCCCAATTTCTTGCGCAAAGCGGGAAAGTTCCAGGGTTTCGGCGTGGTTGGTGCTGCCAGTACCGGGGACAAAGGGGACACGGCCGTTAACCGCCTCAACCGCTGTCCGCATCACTGCCTTTCGCTCCGCCAACGACAAAGCCCCCGGCTCACCAGTCGTCCCCGTCACCGAAATACCATGCGAGCCACTGGCAATCTGCCAATCAATCAAAGCCGCCAGCGTATCATGGTCAACGTCACCCTGCTTAAAAGGGGTCACCACTGGCACAATAGAGCCGCGAAAATCAGTCATCATCTATTCCTTTTTTGTGTCAGTTGGAAAACAAACAAATAGCGTAAAGACATTGTAAACGACAACCCGCCCCACATAAATGGAAAAAAGTGCCATACTCAGGCACTTTTTAACAACCACTCGCCCAATTATCATTATCTTGCTAAAGTGTGACCAAAATTATATGCAAAAAGGAAATGTCAAGATGGATATTGATGAGGTAATGCGCCTGGTGGCAGAGGCGGTACGGCCGTTTCCCAAAGCCGCCATGTTTCAACTGGCAGAAGAAGGCCACAACACCCCATTCGAGCAGCTCATCGGGTGCATCCTCTCCATCCGCACACGCGACGAAGTGGTACTGCCAACCGCACGCGCCCTCTTTGCCCGTGCCAACACCCCTGCCGCCATCGCCGCCCTCCCCATTGACCAATTAGACACTCTCATCCAGCGTGTTGGCCTGCACCAAAACAAAGCCCGGCAAATCCATGCCATCGCCACCACACTGGCCACCCAACACAACAACCAACTTCCCTGCGACCGCGACCTCATCCTCTCTTTTCACGGTGTTGGCCCCAAATGCGCCAATTTGGCACTGGGCATTGGCTGTGGTCAACCCGGCGGCATCAGCGTAGATGTTCACGTTCACCGCATCACCAACCGCTGGGGATATGTGCAAACCCGTTCGCCAGAAAAAACAATGGTCGCTCTGGAAGAAAAACTCCCCCGGCAATACTGGCTGGACATCAACCGTCTGCTGGTCGCTTTTGGCAAACATATTTGCACCGCCCGCCCCCGCTGCGCCCAATGCCCCTTGCAGCAGCAATGCCCCAAAATTGGCGTAGCCGAAGGTTGAAATTGCAATTTGCAAGTGGCGGTCTGTGTGAATCCGTGTCCAATCCACTTGTGTGAGCAAAATCTTAGAGTAGGACGCAGATTAACGCGGATAAACGCAGATTTTTAGGCTAATTTATCCGTGTTTTCTGTGTGAATCCGTGTCCAATCCACTTGTGTGAGCAAAATCTTAGAGTAGGACG
>CAZRIB010000120.1:0-9973 GCA_964600035.1 uncultured Ardenticatenaceae bacterium
TTGCCGTTGCCATTGCCATTGTCATTGGCATTGTCGTTGCCGCCGGTGTTGTCGTTGGTATTGTCGTTGTTATTGACGTTATCGTCGTCACCGTTGTCGCTGCCATTATCATTGGCATTGTCATTGGTGTTGCTTTCGTCATCGTCGGTATTGTCATTGACATCGTCATTGTCATCCGCGTTGTCGTTGGCATTGTCATTGGTGCTGCCGTTGTTGTTTTCTGGTGCGGCTGTTGGTGTTGGTGAAGGGGCGGCTTCCGGTGATGGGATGACGGTTTCGTCGCTTTCGCCGCCGGGAGGTGTGGTGCTGCTGATGGCGATGGAGGTGGCGCGTAAAATGCCGTCGTGGGTACGGCCGTTTACCAATGCCCATGCACCGACTTCCACTGACCCCTCAATACGAGTAAATTTGTCTACAAGCACTTGAATGCCGGCAACTTGCCATTGATTGGCTGAAATGGCTTCAATCGTGCCTTCAAAAGTAATCGGCACATCCCGGTCTGTGCGCAGCACGGCTTCTACCTCGCGAACCCGTTCTTCCCGTATCTCTGTCCAGACAACTTCGATGCTTTCTGGCTCGGTGGCACGATTCAGGCGAATGTCTTCAAACAGCCGTTTGGCGTCGTAAAGGGCATCACCGGGAACGGCCGTTGTGGAAGCGGCCACCAGCGAAATTCCCACAACCAGCAGCACCATCAGCGTAGAGGCCAGCGGCATAAGCGTGCGCTGCCACTGCCGCCACCGCACTTTGGGGGATGGCTTCTTGATGGCTTTGGCTTGCTGGAGCATGCGCTTGCGGGAATGGTGCATGGCATGCAGGGAGGGCTGTTTGGCATGTTGGGAAAGGTGAACGGCCGTATTCAGAAACGGCCGTAAGGCATCAGCCAAATGCGGGTAACGCGCCAAAATCGACTCAACAGATTCCCCTGCTTCCAACAAATCCAGGCATTCAACCAGTACTTTCTCTTCAATCAACTTCATGCGAACGCTCCTGCCGCCATCACATGGCGAGACAAAGAAGCAATTGCCCGGGCTTGCAGCATCTTTACCGAACCCTCACTTTTACCCATCGTGTCAGCCACTTCCTTAATTGGCATTTCAAACCCAAAACGCAGCGCCAACACCTGCTGCTGATCATCGGTAAGCTCCTTAATGAGCGTTTGAATATGCTCACTTTGGAAAACCGACTCTAAATAATCATCTGGTGCTGGGTCAAAACTGGGGATGCCATCGTGCAGTTCTGTTTGCTGGCGGCGATTCTTTTGCCGGTAATGTTCTTTTACGACATTGGAAGCCACACCATACAGCCATCCCCGCAATGTTTTTTGTGGCGCATTGTGGTTGCGAATGGCAGTGAGCAGCCGGACAAACACATCGCTGGTCAAATCCTCAGCCGTTTGCCGGTCATTTACGCGAAAGGCAATATAACGATAGATGCTGACGTAATACCGCTCATGTATCTCAATGAGTGCGTCTTCATCTAATTGTTTTGCTCTGTGTAATAAAACGAGTTCTTCCTTCATAATTAGTTCCCTGGGTTTACAGCCCGGTTAGCGTAAAATCATTGTAAAAATTTGACGGGGGTGGCTACAATGGGAGAAGGTCTCGCTTTGTTTCAGACTACTGCTGATACTTTTTCAGACCTTAGTCCGTATCCCCAAGGGACAGAAGACTCTATAATGAATTCATTCATTGGGGAGATTGGGAGAAATTGTTGAATGTTTTCCTTTAATAAATTGACACTGGCCCGGCAGTATATGCTTGTTAGCCTGTTTGTGATGCTGGCGGGTATGGCTGTCATTGGTATTTGGATCAGCCAGGAAATAGAAACGGCCGTTACCAACCGCACAGCCGCCGTCACCGCCCTCTACGTAGACAGCTACATCTCCCCCCACCTTCAAAGCCTCAAGGAAAACGACCAGCTAACCCCGGACGAAATAACCGCACTGGAACGACTGCTCTCCGACACCTCCCTGGGGCAGCAAATCGTCTCCTTCAAAATCTGGTCACCAGATGGCGTTATCCTTTACAGCCCCAACAGCGAACTAATCGGCCAACAATTTGAAGTAGAAGGCGAACTGGCAGAAGCCATGTGGGGGCAAGTCGTCACAGAAGTCAGTGATTTAAGCAAGCCGGAACAAGCCTACGAACGGCAGTTTTGGGATTCACTTATCGAAACCTATGCGCCGTCGTGGGCTTCTGGCTCAGATGAAATTTTGGCCGTTTCGGAGTTTTACCAAACCACAGATACCCTGGCCGCTGAAATTCGTACCGCCCAACTACGAAGCTGGCTGTTGGTTGGGGCTGTTATGTTGGTGGTTTATTTGCTGTTGGCTGGATTGGTCGAGCGTGCCAGCCGCACTATCGTTCGCCAGCAAAGCCAGCTTGAAGAGAATGTCGCTCAGCTCCATGCCTTGTTGGCGCAAAATCAGCAGTTACACGGCCGTATCCGCCGCGCCGCCTCCCGCACAACCGCCATCAACGAGCAAAACCTGCGCCGCATCTCTGCCGACTTGCACGATGGGCCAGCCCAGGATTTAGCCCTGGCACTGCTGCGCTTTCAGCCGCTAAAAGACGATATTCTGGCGGTGAAACCTGCCGTAAAACCCGACTTCGAAACAATTGAAAAGGCGATGGAATCTGCCATGCACGAACTGCGCACCATCTCTGCCGGTTTGCGGCTGCCAGAAATTCAAGCCATCCCCTTACTGGAAGCCATTCAGCGTGCTGTGCATGATTATGAACAGAAAACGGGTGCGGAAGCGGTGTTAACGCTGGGCGATTCTTTGCCAGACGATGTGCCGCTGCCGGTTAAAATAACCATGTACCGCATCATGAAAGAAGCCATGGCTAACAGTTATAAGCACGCTGAGGGGCAGGGGCTGGCGGTCTATGTTTATGCCACAGAGGATGAGTTGGTGATTGAGATTTCTGATGCCGGGCCTGGGTTTGTGCCGGGTGCGGTGGCAGGAAACGGCCGTTTAGGGTTAACCGGCATGCGCGAAAGAGTAGAACTGCTCGGCGGCCAATTCGACATCCTCACCAAACCAGAAATAGGCACACTCATTCGTGCCAAATTACCACTGCAATTACCGGAAGAAGATGATGAATGAGACAATTCGTATATTCATAACTGATGACCATCCATTATTTAGAGAGGGTGTCGCCCGGTCACTCGATGCAGAGCCGGATATTACCGTCATAGGCGAGGCAGGTTCAGGTGAAGAAGCCCTGTCCCAAATCCCCGACACACTGCCCGATGTTTTGTTATTGGATATCACCATGCCGGGCGCAGGGGGCATTGAAACAGCCAGAAAAGTTGCCGCCAACTGGCCAGTCATCAACATCATGATGCTGACGGTTTCTGAAGAGCAAGAAAATCTGATGGCCGCTTTGAAAGCAGGGGCAAGAGGGTACATTTTGAAAGGTGTGACTGCCAGAGAACTTGCCAATGCCGTCCGAATGGTTGCCAGCGGCGGGGTATACATTTCGCCTGCATTGGCTGGCGGCATTTTGTTTGAGATGACAGCCAAAAAGCAGGTTGATCCCTTGAATGAACTGACGGATCGGGAGCGGGAAATTTTGAATTTAGTGGCAGAAGGGTTGACGAATCGTGAAATAGGGGCGCGGCTGCATCTGGCAGAAAAGACGATTAAGCATTATATGACCAATGTGCTGCAAAAGCTGCAGGTGCGCAGCCGTGTTGAAGCGGCTCTTTTGGCACAGAAGCATGGGTTGAGTAAGTGATTCATACGCGAGTTACCCGGCGTTTGTATTTTTAGAGCGTATCTGCACAAAAGCGGCGAAACTCGCAGTCCACGCACTGTGCCATACTGGCCGCCGGGGGTGGGAACTGCTGCTGTTGGGCGATCTGGTGCATGGTGTGCAGGGCATTGTCCAATCGGCGGCGCAGTTGGGGGGTGAAGCGGACTTGCACCGCTTTGCGGCTGGGGATGAGGTAGATGAAGCCGCGTTTGACGGCTTTTTTGTTTTTAGAATCGGCCGTTTCCAGGAGACGGCCGTATGCCATGAGCTGCAATTTGTGATGGGAGCCAACCTTTTTCGCCTGCTTGTAATCCACCGGAATCAACTCCGTGTCCGTTTCGATCACCATATCCACTTCGCCAGAAAGCATGAGCGCCGGGTTGAAAACAGGGACGTTGAAGGTGCGACGGCCGTCGGCCAGGCCATAAGTCCGCAAACTGCGTCGTTTCTCTCGCCCGGCTGCGGCCTGGTGGGCAGCAACGCCCGCCTCCATCTTGTAAGTGATGGGGCGCACGTCCGGCAAAACCGTCTGGTAATACAGCACACGCGGGCAGTACACAAACTGCTTCAAATCAATCACACGAAAGGTAAAGGGCGGCTCTTCCATCATTCTCTCTATAAATAGTGATTAGGAGATTGGGAGATTCAATCTCTTAATCTCGCAATTTCATCGTTATCCAGTCCTCAAAAACGGCGTGGGCATCTCCCCTTTTTCTGCCCGCTTTTGCCAATCGTTTTGGCAGATGGGGGTGAGTAAAATGTGGCCTTCCTCGTCTCCAAGCAGGCCGGTGATTTTGAGAAACAACTCTTCCTGCATGTTGCGGGAAAGCAGGCCGGTGAAGACGCTGTATTGCACCCGATCCAGCCCGTAATCCAAACAGGCATCGGCGATTTTGGTGCGGATGCGGTCGTTGGTGATGTCGTAGAAGAGTAAGCAGCGCATTGTTGTGGTGAGATTGGTTCAATCTCCGAGATTGAACCAATCTTGCTTACCAACTCGCCAGAAACGGCGTGAACTCATCCCGTTCGCCGCGGAGGTAGGTAGCAAGTTGGCGGGCTTGTAGTTGGATGATGGCGCGTAACGGCCGTTTCTTCCCCTCAAACTTCTCTCCACTTTCCAGCCGGCCAATCACCTTCTCTGCCAAAAAACGGCGCGTCTTGTCTGTGAGAAAGCCGCGCTCATCCAGTTCAATCTTCACCCCCTTGTTTACCAGTCCCAACATCGTCCGGTCTACCACCGGCGCCCGGAACGGCTCAATAAAATCCAGCACCAGGCTTGGTTTGCCCGGCCTATCCACATGCACAAAGCCGCCATACGGGTCCAGCCCGGCCAGCGTCAGGGCGCGTTCCACCTGGCTGTACAAAATGCCATAGCCATAGTTCAGGGCGCTGTTAAACGGGTCACGCGCCCCGCGTCCCCGCCGCCCCGGCCACGCCAGCAGCTCCGGCAGCACGATGCCGATGCCCTGCCAATATTTGTTAGCCGCCCGCCCCTCAATGGAAAGAAGCTGCCCGCGCATCTCATCAATGTGATTGTTGTCAAAATGGGCCGCCTGCCGCCAGCCGTCCAGTTCCCCCACATGGTCACGAATTTCCAGTGCCAGCAGACGCAGTTCGTCGTGGATGGCGGGCGCAGATTCTTTGCGGTATTTGGCGACGTATTTTAATAAGGCCGCCTGGTTCTCAATCTTGCCCAGGGCCAGCACCGCCGCCAGGTCAATGGCGCGCAGGGTGGCGTAGGCGGTTAGTTGGGCGCGGCGGGTGAGGACAGTCCCCGTCAGTCCGGCGCTGTAGAGGCTGGCGTAGGGTGTGCCTGTGCCGCTGAGGAAGTGGATGGGGATGCCGTGTTCGGTGCAGGCGCGGATGGCGTCGGCGGAGATGGAGACGCCGCTGCTGGTGATGGTGACGGTTTGCAGATGCAGGATGGGGGCCTGGGCCAGCACTTCTTTGCCCTGGGTGACTTTGAGCCGTCCCTGGTATTTGCCGATGTGGCTGCCGAACTGGTCGGCGATGAGGTGTTGGATGATGGGCATGGGGTTGCCTCCGAAGAAAGTTGAAAAGTTTATTGAGAAATATGGTAGCAAACGGCCGTTCCCAAAATGGAAACAGATCAATTTGAAAATTTGTTTTTGTTTGTTTCCGTACTGGAAACAACGGGGTGGCATTCTCCAGATAAATCACACTTCTGGAGGTTAAAAGTGTTCGGAAACAAGCATGAAAAACAGGAAAGATTGTTTTCAATTAGCCGGTTGGTGCGGGGGGCCAAGAACGGCATTTCGCAGGCAGACCTGGCACGAGAGCTTGGCGTGTCGCGTTCAACCATCACCAAGGATTTGGGCATTGTGGAACAGGCGACAAATTCCCGGTTTTGGGAAGACGATAACGGCCGTTTGCATTGGCACGAATAGGAGGCAGCAGTGATGAACATGACCAACCACGCTCGTTTACGGATGGCGCAGCGCAACATTTCAGAAAGACAGCTTTCCTTTATAATGGAACACGGCAAAGAAATTCATTGCGCTGGAGCCAGATTGGTGCATTTGCGCCGCAAAGATATTCCCAGGCAGTTACGCAAGATAGATGAAATCAGGCGATTGGAAGGTGTGACTGTGGTTTTAAGCCGTGAGAGTTCAACTATCATGACCGTTTGGCGTAACCGCCGTCGCGGCTTGCAGCACATTCGTCATAAGCCACGCTACTCTTGTTAAAAGATGCGCCGGATTCCGAAACAAACCAATTTTGGAATTTGGCGCATTCTGTTTCCATTTTTGGCAACCTGTCTGGATATAATGAGCGCGGAGGTTATTCATGAGCAGAGCATCAGGACGCACGGAACGATTACGCTTACTGGAAAAACGGTATTTGCAAGGGGCATATACCGACCAGGAACTGGCAGATATGTTGGGCATCAAGGATAAGTCAACGATTTACAAAGATCGCCAGCTTTTGATGAAAGAACACAAAATTGAGTTCATTGAAGTGGAGCGTGGCCGCTGGAAAATTGACCGGAGAAAATATCTGTCGAATTTGCGTACTAATTTATATGAAACGGCACTTCTTTATCTGTTAGCCCGAAAAGCAGCCAGACAAACACGATTTCCTAATCCGCACATTGTTAGTTTGCTGGAGAGCATTGCTCTTGTCTTGAACCAGCCGTTAATGGACAGGTTGTTGCAATCAACCGGGTTTATACCGGAAGCGGAGACGGCCAGTGAAGCAACGGCCGTTCTGGAAAAGGTCATTCGCTGCTGGATAGAACAGCGCAAAATCAGCATTCGTTATCAGGGGTTGCAATCGGCTAAACCTACCATTCACATGGTTAGCCCATACTTGCTGGAGCCATCATTGTGGGATGACAGTATCTACATGGTTGGCTACAGCGAGACATTGGACAAAATCATTCCCTTCAAATTGAACCGTATTCAAAAAGCGGCCGATACCACCCAGCCGATTATTTTCCCAAAGGCGTTTAATGAGTCTGAGTTTGTACAGAATGTGTGGAGCATTTGGGATGGTGATGGCGAACTGGTGACGGTGAAATTGCGGTTTCGAGGAGAAACGGCCGTTCGTCGGGTACAGGAGAGCATATGGCATCCCAACCAGTCTGAGCCAGAGCTGCTGCCCAATGGCGACCTGATTTGGACGACCAAAGTGGCCGAATGGCGGGAAATGCTCCCCTGGATACGAGGGTGGGGCAGCCAGGTAGAGGTGCTGGAGCCAAAAGCACTGCGCCGTGAAATTGAACGCGAAATTTTACGCCTTGGAGAAACTTATGGCCTGAAAACCACTCAAGTTTCAGCCCAACCAGAAGACGATGATTATGATGATCAATGGGCATCAATGCTATTTAAGGAGTAGGCATGGAACTGTACCAATATCAGAAACGACTGGCGAAATTGATTCGCGCCGGTAAAAACATCATTTTGCAAGCGCCAACCGGTGCAGGAAAGACAATGGCCTCCCTTTGGCCGTTTCTGCAAAATTGGGCAGCAAATAGTCACTTTCTGCCGCGCAAATGTGTATACGCTGTTCCCATGCGTGTGTTAGCCAATCAGTTTGATGAAGAGTACCGAAAAATTGTCTATCAAGAGATGTTATTGACGAATCCTCCCGGAATAGCCAAACAGACCGGCGAATACAGAGAAGATCGGGAATTTCGCGCCGACATCACCTTTACTACCATTGACCAGGTATTGAGCAGTTGGCTGCTGGCACCATACAGCCTGCCGTACCGCCTGGGCAACATGAACGCCGGGGCTTTTGTGGGCAGCTACCTGATTTTTGACGAATTTCATCTGTTTGACCCCGACTCCACCTTGCCCACGACGTTACAAATGCTGAAATATCTCAAAGATGTCAGCCCCTTCATCTTGATGACTGCCACTTTTTCTAAAGAGATGCTGGAAAAGCTGGCGAAACATCTGGACGCAAAGGTGTTTTTGTTAAAGCCGGAAGAGCTGGCTGAGATTCCGGCGCAGAAGAAGGAGCGGCGGTTTTATACAGCGGACGAGCCGATGACGTTTAAGGATGAGGGCAAGAAGGTGCAGGCCAGCGACACGGCCGTTTCCCACATCCTGCAAACCCACCAAAACCAGGCCATCCCCAAACCGCGTACCCTCGTCGTTTGCAACCAGGTAGAACGGGCGCAAGCCGTTTACACCGCTCTTCGGGACAACGCGCCGGAAGGCGTCACCGTGCGCCTGCTGCACAGCCGTTTCCGCAAGGAAGACCGGCAGGAAATTGAAGATTTTGTGCGCCAGGAGTTTGGTAAGGATAAGGAAAAACAGACCGTCCCCAGCCTGATTTTGGTGGCGACGCAGGTAGTGGAAGTGGGGCTGGATATGAGCTGCGCCGTCCTGCACACGGAACTGGCTCCGGCCTCGTCTGTCTTGCAGCGGGCTGGACGCTGCGCCCGCTATGAGGGTGAATCGGGACGGGTGTATGTATATCCCTTGGCTGAGGATGGATATGCACCGTACAACGGCGAATACGCCCGCCAACAAACCGACCTCACCTGGGCGTGGCTGCAAGACAATCAAGACCGCCACCTCACCTTTGCCGACGAACAAGCGCTCATCAACCATGCCCATGGCGACACCGACAACAAAATTCTGAAGGCTGTTTTTGATGGGGAATATGTACATGCCAAAGAAATTCAGGCCGCCTGGCGTGGTGAAAAAGAGCGGGGCGCGGTATCTGCCCTGGTGCGTAACATCCAGTCCGTTTCTGTGGTAGTGCATGGCGACCCCGACCAGTTAAAAGCCGCTCCTTTCCAGGCGGAGAGCTTTTCCCTGCATCCCGGCACATTGAAAGGCAAATTTAAGCAGTGGCAGGAAGCCAATGACGCGCTTGACCCCGATTTTGATGAAGGACATCTGGACTGGTTGGTGTGCAAGCTGGTGGAAGATGTGGATGATGAGGAAAGCATCCAGAGCAACCGGCCTATTCGATACGGCTTTAAGGAGGTTAAAACAGAAGCGGAACTGGCTTCGCCGCTGCTGGTGGTCAACCCGACGCTGGTGGGGTATTCAAAGGAATTGGGATTGACGCTTTATCCCGGCAGCCATTACGAATGTGATGTGCCGGAACCGTCTCCATCAACAGGTTCTGGCGGCTTTTCTTACAAACTGGAGAGTTATTTCCGCCACATTGAGTTGGTGCATCAAGCCTTTGTGGATGAATGTCTGGATGGCTTCGGCGCAGCGGCAGCGCGGCTGGAACAGGCATATGGTTGGCGAGAGGGTATTATTACCGACATGGCGCATCTGGTTACGGCCGTTCACGACATTGGCAAACTCAATACCACCTGGCAAGAACGGGTGCGCGAATGGCAAAGGGCAATCGGCGCAACTGTACCGGACTTTCCCATTGCCCACACCGATTATGACCCGGAGAATCCGCGGCACAAGGAAACGAAGGTGGGTAAACGGCCGTCCCACGCCGTGGAAAGTGCGCTGGCCGCCCTGCCCCTCATACAAGAATTGATCATTGAGGATGTAGATAAATATTGGCCACTGCTGCGGGCGGCGTTTACGGCCGTTGCCCGTCACCACGCCCCTTTCTCCTCCCATCCGGGCAGTTACCAGCTCATCCCTAATCACATGCTGGAAATCCAAAACACGCTAAAATTACTGCCCGAAAGCGTGTGCCAACTGTGCCAAACTGTCGCGGCACAACCAGAAGTAGACATCAAAAAAATGCCGTCAGAT
>CAZRIB010000121.1:0-9942 GCA_964600035.1 uncultured Ardenticatenaceae bacterium
CGCCTTCGTCGCCCAGCCGGTTGGTGAGAGGCACGCGGCACTCTGTGTAGCGCACTTCGGCGTGACTGGCCCAGCCGCTGCCTCGCTCCCCCATCACCGAGATGTTTTGCACAATCTCAAAGCCGGGCGTGTCTGTGGGCACGATGATCATGCTGGCGCGTTGGTGGCGGGGCGCGTCCGGGTTGGTGACGGCCATGACGATGGCAAAGGCGGCCCCCTCGGCGGCGCTGGTGAACCATTTGTGGCCGTCAATGATGTAGCTGTCGCCTTCGGAAACGGCCGTTGTGCTCATCCACGTCGGGTTAGAGCCGGGGTGCTCCGGTTCCGTCATCGAAAAGCAAGAGCGGATCTCGCCGTCCAGAAGCGGCTGCAAAAACCGCGCCTTCTGCTCCGCCGTGCCGTGCTCGATGAGGATTTCCATGTTGCCTGCATCCGGCGCCTGGCAGTTAAAGACGTAATGTCCCAGCGGCGTATAGCCCAAAATTTCACTGACGTACCCATGCTCCACCAGCGACAGCCCCATGCCGCCATACGCCTCTGGAATTTGAGGCAGCCAAAGCCCCAACGACTTCGCTTTTTGCCGCTTTTCCTCTGCCAGAGACCAGAGCAGGTCATACTCATGATGCAAAAAGTGCCGCTCCAGCGGCACTATTTCACGACGTGTAAACTCACGGATGGTATCTAAAATGGCTTGAAATTCAGGGGAATGGGAATACATGGCAGACTCCTGTTATTCACCCGACTGGGATTTGGTGTATTGGGATTTGGCTTTCTCGATGCCCCATGTTTTGTCAATGAGGTATAACGGCCGTCCCTTCACTTCATCATAAATGCGGCCCAGATATTCACCAATAATCCCCAGGCTAATCAACTGCACCCCGCCCAGGAACAAAACCGCCACCAACGTTGTGGCCTGTCCCGTGAGTTCATGCGGGGCAAAAAGGCGCAAAGCAATCACAATAAGAATGGCAATGGCACTAATACCGGCAATGGTAAAGCCCAAAACAGTCGCCAACTGCAAAGGCACATAAGAGAAGCTGGTAATGGCATTCATGGCAAAGCGCATCATTCGGCGTACAGAGCTGTACTTAGCCTCCCCTGCAAAGCGCGGTGCCCGTTTGAAATAGACCCCGGTCTGCTTAAAACCGACCCAGGGAACCATGCCGCGCAAAAAGCGGTTGCGTTCTCGCATGTTGCAAATGGCATCCACTACCCGCCTGTCCATCAGCCGAAAATCACCAGTGTCCAGAGGAATGTTCACGCTGGTAATGCGATGAATGAGACGGTAGAACAGTTTGGCCGTCACCAACTTGAACCATGTCTCGCCTTCTCGTTCTGAACGCACGCCATAAACAACATCATACCCTTCTCGCCACTTGGCAATCATTTCCAATATGACTTCCGGGGGGTCTTGCAGGTCGGCATCTGTTAACACGACAGCATCTCCCTGGGCATGATCCATACCGGCCGTTACCGCTTCCTGAAAGCCAAAATTACGGGAAAAGCTGATGCCTTTGACGCGGGGATCTTTTTCGTGCAGTTCGGCGATAATTTCAGCCGAACGATCCCGGCTGCCATCATCTACCAAAATGAGTTCCCAGCTTTCACCGGAGCCGTCCATCACTTCACTGATGCGCTTGTGGAGTTCGTAGAGTACGGGTTCTTCGTTGTATACCGGAGATACGATTGAAATTGTTGGTTTCATGGGCATTACCTTTATTCATTAATCTTTGGTTGTTCGTTGTATCTGTTGCATGGCTTCGTGTACGGCCGTTATCTGTGGATCAACCGTCGCGGCCTGACCATCAGCCACCGCTTTCATTGCTGAAGCCACATCCTTCAAGCCATTACCCGTCACCAAAACCAGCGCCCGGTCATGCCTGCCTACCAGCCCATTTTGCGAAGCCTTGAGCAAACCGGCATAAGCCGCCGCCGCGGCCGGTTCTGCAAACACACCGCTGCCTTGCGCCAACGCCGGCATAGCGGCCAAAATCTCCTCATCTGCCACCTGCACAAACGCGCCATCCGTTTCCGTAACCGCACGCATGGCCTTAATGCGGTCGCGCGGCAGCCCGGCGCTAATGCTGTCAGCAATCGTGTCTGCCGCAATGGGCGGCTTGGTCAGCACATCTTCCTGATTGCGCCAGGCATCGTACAAATAGGATGACCCGGCAGCCTGTACACCGATGATACGCGGCATAAAAGGCAGCAGGCCAACGGCTTCCAGGTCGCGCAGCCCTTTATGTACGCCGCTAATGATGCAGCCATCACCAACAGACACAAAAATGTGGGTGGGAAATTGCGCGGGTGCAGTGCCTTGCATAAAGAGTTGGTCGTATATCTCAAAAGTCACGGTTTTCTTGCCTTCGGCCATGTATGGGTTGTAACCGGTGTTGCGGCAGTACCAGCCAAATTCGGCCGTGGCTTTCAGACACAGGTCAAAGGCATCGTCATAAGTGCCTTTAACCAGCATGACGGTCGCCCCGTAGATGAGGAGCTGCGCAATTTTGGCTTGTGGCGCACTGGCTGGCACAAAAATGACTGTTTTTTGGCCAACGCTGGCGGCCAGTCCGGCCAGAGCGGCGGCGGCATTGCCCGTACTGGCTGTGGTCACGATGTCGGCGTTTAGCTCGTGGGCTTTCATAATGGCGATGGTGCTGGCCCGGTCTTTGAGGGAGGCAGTTGGGTTACGGCCGTCATCCTTTACCCACACATCAGCCACACCCACCGCCTTTGCCAGACGCGGCGCATGGTAAAGCGGTGTTGCCCCAACCAGCAGCGGCGGGGCTGGCGTTTTGGCATCTACAGGCAAAAATGGCCGGTACGCCATCATGCCCTGCACAGACCATGCCGAAGACAATGGGAAATGCAGTTCACCCCCGCCCAAAGCGTGACGAATCGCATCATAATCATATTCCACATCCAAAATGCCTTCATTGCCATAGTCCGGCGAGACATACAGCACATCATCCGAGGCAAAACGTTTCCCATCCACAACACAACGCAGTCCAGTTACAAAATGATTCATTTTAGCTATTTACTCTCCATGAGATGCAACGGTGCAAGGTTAACGATCAAAGGTTAAGAAATGGTTCAAAATTGATAAAGCAGCGGCTTTCATTGCCAGCGTTCTGTTACCAACGTTTTAGCTTGCCATTTTTGCAGGCTCGCTCAATCGTCAATATCTATTTTTGCCAGCAAGCCGACATGATCCGACGGGTACAAAGTGTCGTCATTTTCGTCGGGTTTGTCCAAAAAAAGGCGGGCATCTGTGACTTTGCCGATGCCGGGGGAAAGAAAGATGTAGTCCAGGCAAACGGCCGTTTCGACAGGGCCAATCAGCGGCGTTGGGAATGTGGCTAATGGTTCGTGGCCGCAAAATTCGGCATAAGCCGAACGAAATCCCTGTTTCATTTTTTGTATGGCGAGGCCATCAGGCGTTTCATTAAAATCACCCGCCACAATCTGCAAGGGAACGTAACGGTTTGTAGCCAGCCAGCCCGTTAATTTCATGGCCTGCTCTTCACGGGCTTCTTTGTCGTGGGCAATGTGGTGCAAATGCACTGCTACAAAGTCCAGCACGTTGCGATTGGGCAGTTCGATGTTGGCGCGGAGAGCAACACGGCCACCATACCCAAGGTTGATGCTGTCGTAATAAAGTATGGGCAGGCGGCTGAGAATGCCGATGGCTTCTTGTTGGCCGTAAATGAGATGGGCTTTGCGGCGCTGGATGAGGGAATACGGCCGTTTCGCGTCACCCGTCAGCCGCAAATTAACCTGGTTGCGCAGCCAGTAGCCTTGATTAATCGGCACACTAATTTCCTGCAAACTAATCAAGTCAGGCTGAATGTCGATAAGTTCAGAAACAAGCAGATGGCGGCGTTCCAGCCAGCGGTCTTGCCGGTTGCGCAGGTTGATGGTGGCAGCAGTTAATGTGGGCATGGGGTAAAGCAATCAGGTCAAATTAAAGTGGGTTGTGCCGGGAGAAACGGCCGTTTGCATATTCAACCCCGTCGCTTCATCCCGAACAATTAACGTCACCGGCACATTGGTCGTAATATCAATGCCATCCTTATCCCCCAGCAAATCAACCACGCCATCTGGCCCCAGCGGATATTTGCGGATGCCATACACATCCGGGCAGTCCAGCCGCCGGTCCCATTCAATGCGGCGCTGCGGCCAGTCACTGCATATGCCCAGCACATCTTCAATCAATACGGCAATGGGGGACAACCCGCTCCAGCCCACAAAATTGGGGCGTGATGGGGATCCGGGTGCGGCCGTTTCCGGGGCATAATTCTCCCAAAACGTATCCGTCACCTGAAATACCGCCGCCACCCGTTCCAAATGATTCATGGCAATTTCATGAGCCAGCGCCCGGAAACCATTTTCCCGCAGCCCCTTTAGCACCATAAAATTGGTTGACGGCCAAACACCACCCCGCCAGTAATCGCCGCTGTCGGCATCATATCCATCACTATCTGCCGATTGGGCAGGAATACGATGGAAACGCTTAAATTCATTTACTTCACGCAAATGTTGAATAAATGGCGGCTTGCGATTATCGGGGACTAAATCATTGTCCAACAAGCCCCAATACGCGCCAATTGATTTTACGGAGGACAGCGTGCCGTGTGGGGACATGTCGTAATAAAAAGCCGACTCTTCGTCCCAAAGATGGGCATTAATTAAGGACATCAGCCGCGACCGCTCCTCTGCCAGTTCAGACACACAGGATTCTTCTCCCAAACGAGCGGCCATTTGTTCCAGCATATGGCAGTTTAGACAGGCCTGCATACTGGCATCTACCCAGCTCCAATGTTGGTGATGGCGTTTGCCGCCCGGCACACGTGTTTGGTTGTCCATGCCGCTGCTCAAGCCGGTTGCCCAGTACAGGCCAGAAGGCCATGTGCGGTTTTGGCGAAACCAGCGGTGATAGGCCATGAGCGGCCAAAATACGTTTGCCAGACGTTCTTCGTCGCCTGTTGCCCGGAACCAGCGCCATTCTGACCAGGCAAGAATGTTGGGGCCTGTGCCATCGGGGTCGTAGGGGGTAAAGTAGTCAGTTCCCAGGCGCATGTGGATTTCGCGGCAAATGTAGCCGTCGTCGTGTTGTTTGGCGTAGAAGTTGTCTAGTGTGCCCATGAAGGGGAAAAGGCGACGGCCGTAAACGCCATACTGCATCATAAAGGCACTGTCCCACATGAAGGTGTGTTCATTGAAGACGGTTTCAATGAAGTTGGCGACAAATCCGCTCTCCGGTTTGGGCTGGCGCAGATGAGACCAGGCAGCTTCCCAGGCACGCCAATACATTTCTACCCATTCCGGGCGCAAAGGGAAGATGGGTGTGGGCAGGTGTTCTTTGATTTCGGCAAACGGCCGTATCGGCTCTGGCCGGTATTTTTTTCGTCGAAAGATATTTTTATCAACAAATGGCTCTTTCGGGCGTGGATATGTTGGATGGGCCATAAACTCTTCCTCTGCAAATACAGATTGATAATGAATGGATTAAAGTGGGGTGCCGGTGGAAAGCACTCTTTAATCATCAATCATCAATCTATGATAAATGTTGACGGGGTTACGGCCGTAACAGCCGCAAATTCACATCTCCCGTCAATCGCAAACCTTCCTCAGAAATACCCGTTACACGAAAGCCATACTCAACCGCTACATGATCCAACAGCTTCCCCCGCCAAACCAGCGAATCCCCTACCGCAAACAAATTATAACCACTCAACCCCGAAAGCTCCGCCAACTGCACCTGCTGCGAACCTTCCCCTTGTTTACGAATACCCACAAAGGTCAACGTCGTCCCCGGCACTTCCCGCCCCGCCGGAACCAAATAATTCACCAAAATACCATCAAAAGAAAGCTCCACATTCTCCGTAGGCAGTTCGGCAATTTCCACCGGCTGCGGATTAAAAATGACAACCTCCACCGGGCCGGCAACAGGCAGTTCACCCCCCACTTCTTTGGTAATACGCAAATTAAAAATGGCATAAACCCCAGGAGAAATCACACCATCCCAGATAAATGAATCCCCAATGCGCTTGGTTGCCGCCAATCCATCAATGGTAACATGATACAAATCCCCCTCCCGCTCCACATACGTCAGTCGGGTTCCCGGCACACTCTCTCCAGGTTTCAATGTGTAGCTGTACAAAGGAATCAAATAGGAGATGGTATCACCCATCGGTGTAGCCGTAGGAGCCGGGCCAACACCCGGAATAGATACCTCACCCGGCACGTCGCAAGCTAAGGCAGGCAGCAAAAGCAGCACAAACAAAACAGCAAACCATTTTCCTTTTTGCATTGGTTTTATCACCTTCAACAAGGCTTCTTCGTTACAGGACACACAATTGGATAATAGATGAAGGTTAATGATTGGAGAGTGCTAGTATCCGTATTCAGTAATCCGTATAGGTGTAGGTAATCTAACCGCAGAGACGCAAAGGGCGCAGAGTTTTTTTGCCGGGTTCTTTGCGTCGTTCGAAAATCTTTGCGCTCTCTGCATCTCTGCGGTTAGCTTTCTTGCCAGACCTGAATGGTTACTAATCTCTAATCTCTAATCTCCAATCTCTACTACCTTAAAATCTTAATTCGACTTTTCAATGGTGATAGTCACAATTTTATCACCCGGCGGCACAGTCGGATCAACAGAAGGATCACGGGGTGTAATGGCCTGTACCACATCCATGCCTTCTACCACTTTGCCAAAAATTGTGTATTGGCCATCCAGCATGCTGGCGTCACCTAAAGTTATATACCATTGACTGCCTGCTGAATTGGGATCGCTGCTGCGTGCCATGGCAACCATGCCTGCTTCTGCATGGGATAGTGACGGGTCAATTTCCAGGGGAAGGGTATACCCGGGACCGCCAACGCCTGTACCGGTGGGGTCACCAGTTTGCGCCACAAAGCCCGGCAGTACGCGGTGGAAAGTAACGCCATCGAACCACCCTTCTTCAGCCAGGAAAATGAAGCTGTTGACCGTTTGTGGAGCAGATTTGGGATATAACTCAATGACGAAGCTTTTGCCATTTTCCATCTCTACTGTTGCTCTGTAAGTGGCATTTTCGTCAATGGTCATCTCGGGGGGTGCGTCGTATTGGCGTTCCTTCAGCAGTTCTAGCTGAACGTAGGCATCCCATACAAAATCGATGCGGGGTGTTTCTTCACTTTTTAATAATTGCCCCTGAAAGATGATGCTGGGTGTGCCGGGGAGTCCCAGGTTCATTGCTTCTTGTTCCAGGGATGAGACGTAATCTGCATAAACATGGTTGTCTAGTTCTGCTGCAAATTTTGCGTCGTCCAGACCCAATTCTTTAGCCAGATTGACGAAGTAGTTACGGCCGTCTGCTTCTGGCAGGCGCGACCAATCTGCTTGACGAGCAAACAATTCATCATGATATTCCCAAAACATACCCTGGGCACCAGCCGCCTCACTGGCCTCGGCAGCCAATTGGGCCAACGCATGAATCTGGTTCAACGGGAAATGACGATAAATGACCTGAACTTCATTGGGATAAGCGTCTACCAGACGCTTCAGCATGGGAGCCATGCCTGCACAGCCCGGTCATTGAAAATCGCCGTATTCGATGATGACAACTTTGGGGTTACTGCTCCCTTTTACCCAATCTTGCTCCCGAATTTGGGAAGCTTCAGCAACAGTTGTGGCCGGTGTAATGGCGGCCACTGGCTGTGTGCTGACATTGGTATTGTCTGCCGCAGGGGGTGGGGATGTTGTTTCGGACACGGCCGTTTCCCCCGCCGGTTCTGCGCTCCCACAAGCTGCCAAAACAAACAGCAGCATCAAAAACAAAAATCGTTTTACCAACACAAACCTCCATTCAAATTGTAAAAATCCCATTATTCAAGCGGCATTCTACCACGTAAAATAATCGTTGGGTAAAATGATGCCCCACATACCCCGCCACAGTCCAAACCATCATTTACATCTTAAGATAACCATGCTACCATGCTCACTTGCAAACTCATTCACGGCCAGGGTTTGGTAACGACAGTGACGACACACAATCTTCACCCGTTTTACTACTGCCCACAGCCAAACAAAAAAGGGGAAACCAAATGACAAAAAGAGCCACCATCATCATCCTGGCACTGTTTATCTTCCTGCTAATTGGATGCAGCAGCACCAACCCGGAACCAACCAGCACACCCATTCCCGCCACGCTGCCTGTTAATATACCCGTACCCACCAACGAAGCGCCCGCTTTGCCCACCGTAGAACCTGCCTATCCAGCCCCCGTGGAGAATGGCTACCCTTCCCAACCCGTTATTCCCACCCTTGACCCCTACCCGGCAAACAGAACGCCTGCCCAAATCTGGATATTGTTCCCGGTTGGTGAAAAGTGCGACAAACCGGATGCCCGGCGGTATGCCACCCTGCAAGGAGCAATGTCTGACCTGACGGCCGCCGGTATTCCCGTTTTGGCCGGTGAAGTGGTAGAGTTATCAACTTGCAATGTGTGCGGCTGTCCAACAGAAGCCCACTATCGCATTCAAATTGACAGCGAAAGCCTGGGAGCAGCCGCTGCCCTGGGCTGGGTTCCAGAGGAGGAATAAGTTTTGGCTTTACGTTTTCTAACAGCAGGTGAATCTCACGGCCCACAATTAACGGCCGTTCTCGAAGGCATGCCCGCCGGTCTTTCATTAAATATAGACCACATCAACCAGCAAATGGCACGCCGCCAAAAAGGATACGGCTCCGGCGGCCGCATGAAAATCGAACAAGATGCCATCACCATCACATCCGGCATCATGAACGGGCTGACCACCGGCGGCCCCATTGCCATGTCCTTGCCAAACAAAGATTATGCCAAATGGAAAGATCGCGACATCACCCCCATCACCATTCCGCGGCCCGGCCACGCCGACCTGACCGGCGCCATTAAATACGGCTACAAAGAACTGCGGCTGGCATTGGAACGCGCATCGGCCAGAGAAACAGCGATGCGTGTCGCAGTTGGCGCCATAGCAGCCCAACTGCTTGCCCAATTTGGCATTGTCATTGGCAGCTATGTCACCAGCATTGGCCCCATTGAAGCCAACATCCCGCCGGACATGCCATATCCAGACCGATTTGCCGCCGCCGAAAGCAACGATTTGCGCTGCCCGGATGCCCATGCTGTGGAAGCAATGCGGCACTTAATCGGCGAAATCATGCAAAAAAAGGACACCATTGGCGGTGTTTTTGAGGTTGTCGCCCTGAATGTGCCCCCCGGTTTGGGCAGCCATGTCCATTGGGACAGAAAACTGGAAGCGCAGTTAATGATGGCCGTTGGCTCCATTCAGGCCATCAAAGGGGTAGAAATTGGCCCGGCCTTTGCCAACACACGCCTGCCCGGCAGTGAGGTTCACGACGAAATCTTTTTGGCGGAGGATGGGCAAACCATTGTGCGCCATACAAACCGGAGCGGCGGCTTTGAAGGGGGCATTACCACCGGGGAACCTGTTGTGGTACGAGCGGCCATGAAACCCATTTCAACTGTTTTGAATCCACGCCGTTCGGTGAACCTGGCAACGGGTAAAACGGCCGTTACCGTGTATGAGCGTTCCGACTTTTGCGCCGTCCCCCGTGCCGGTGTGGTTGGCGAGGCAATGGTTGCCATCACCCTGGCCAACGCCCTGCTGGAAAAAATCGGCGGCGACAGTATTGACGAAATGAAGCCCCGCTTTGCCGCACTGCGCCAATCTCGGCTGGACGATTTGCCAATGGATAACCAGCCCTGGCGTTTTCAATTTCCAGAATAGTCATCATTGGAGATTGGCGAGTGACGTTTAGAGATTGGTTGTTAGGGGGATGTTTGTTGTGCCTACTGCTTGTGGTTGGCTGCCAAAGTGAAACACGGCCGTTTCCCAACCAACAGCCTGCTGTTCCCGGCGAAACGGCCGTTTCCATGCAGGCCATCATCCCATCCC
>CAZRIB010000122.1:0-9912 GCA_964600035.1 uncultured Ardenticatenaceae bacterium
CTTGCAACCCGTTCAAGTCGTGGAGGGCGGTAATGTCGCCGAGAACGGCCGTTACTGGTTTCCCTGCCGCCGTTGCAATACCCAGGGCGGTGGAGATGTTGCCGTCAATGCCAGACGCGCCCCGGTTACCGAAGACGCGCAGATTTTGGGCAGACGGCCGTCCAAACTGGTCCAGATGGCGCACGGCCAGGCTGTTGCCCACGAACAGGATACCGCCATCGGGCAGGGCGTTGGCAATGTCGTAAACAACTGCGCCATCGAAATAAACGTCTTGCAGGGCGGCTTCCAATTTGCGCCAGACGGCCGTTTCTGTTGCCATCACCTGCTGCGCCCAGGCAGAGTTGGGGCGGGCGGTGGCGAGGGGGAGGAGGGCTTGGAGAACGGCCGTTTCGTCTGCTTGTAAAAACCACGTCGTGCGATGGCTGTCATCTGCCCAAACGCCGTTGGCGCGGATGTGGATGCGGTGCACCGGGCGGATGCGCTCCAGGTAGGCATTGAGCCATTTGGATGTGGGCACAGCGCCAAAGCGCAAAATCACCTCCGGCTCCGGCCAGCCGGGGTCGCCTTGCAAAAAGGTTTCGTAACCACCGAGGATGGGAGGCTGGGGATTAGAGAGTAGAGATTGTTTGTTTTCTGCCACCAATCTCCAATCTCCACTCTCCACTCTCCCTACACCAAACCTCACCCCGGACAGCGGATCGGCGAGGACGGGATAGCCGGTGTGTGCCGCCAGTTGGGTAACGGCCGTACCAAATTCCCCGCCCGGACATCTTGGCCCGCACACAATCAAGCCCCGCTCATGCCCGTTGAGGATGGCGGCCAGTTGTTCTAGCTGGTTGTTGGTGGGGAGGAAACGGCCGTGTTGAATGGTGAATAGCGAATGGTGAATGGTGAATGGTGAATGTTCACGGCTTACGGAAGACGGTTCACGGTTCACGGGTTCCAGCGGCTTGCGAAACGGAAAGTTCACATGCACCGGCCCTTTCACCAGCCCGTTGGCGGTGGCGTAAGCGCGGGCGGCGGTGGTCTGGACGTGGCGCAGCACAACCTCTGGGGCATCGGCGTGGGGGACGGGCATGTCCACGCTCCACAATACCTGGTCGCCGTAAATCTTCACCTGGTCAATTGTCTGGTTGGCCCCACTGTGGCGCAGTTCGTGGGGGCGATCGGCCGTCAGTGCCAGCAAGGGCACGTGGGACATTTTGGCTTCGATGAGGGCGGGCAGGAAATTGGCAACGGCCGTGCCCGACGAACAAACCAGCGCCACCGGCCTGTCACTCTCCAGCGCCATCCCCAGCGCAAAAAAGCCCGCCCCTCGTTCATCCAAATGCCGGTACACGGCGATGTCCGGGTGGGCGTGGAAGGCCAGGGTGAGCGGGGTGGAGCGAGAACCGGGGGCGATGACAACGGCATCAAGGCCAGCTTGCGCCAGACTGTCTACAAAAAGCCATGCCCAGTGGGTGTTGGGGTTAGGGAATTGTGAATTGTGAATTGTGAATTGTGAATTGTGAATGGGATCGCTCATCAATCTTCCTGGTTATTGGATGCGAAGGCTTTAAACTACCCCTTCCGTCATCTCTTTTGCCTTTTGTTCTAGGAATTTCTCAATAGTTTTCGTCTCATTTCGATAGTTGAACCACATCATCAAAGCGACAAATGGAATAGCAATAACAGTGATAATAAAAGGAAGTAAGGCCAAGTGCATAGGCAATGAAGCGCGAAATTCCAGCGTAGGGGCAGGCTGGCTTAAATCTACATAGCCTACATAGGGCCAACTGGTACGCCATCTTGCGTTCCGAATCTGAATGAGGCGTTCCCTGCCATTTACCAGGATAAAACCAACGGTCACATCTTTGAAGAATATTTGTTTTGTTTCATAAACATTCTCTTGCAAAGATTCCAGGTAAAGCCGCACATCCGGCGATATTGGTTTAGCCACAATGCGAAATCCGCGTTTGAGTTTTTGGCGTGATTTTGACAGCAGCATATAGGTGTCAATCCATCCCCAGAAAAACGAAACGACTGCTATCCAAAACGAAGCAAACAACAATGTTTGCCAGGCACGTTCCAAAAAGTCAAGCATGTCTTCTCCTCACTTTTGCTTTTCTCTGCTTCATATATTTCTTTTGCTGCACCCATGCCATACCATTTACCATTCACAATTCTCCATTCTCCATTCTCAATTCATCATTCTTTCACAACCACACCCATTTCATCCAGTTGAAATTCCTGGCCATCTTCGGGAAAGGAGATGATTTGTTCGGTGAGTTGGTAATGGAATGGTTTTTGTTGTTCGCTGCCGTCTGGTTGGGGAAAGACGAGATGCCCCCAAACGGCCGTTTCGTCACGGCCACGCAAACGCAGCACAGCCCCCTGCCATCGACAATAATAAACAAGTGGTTTCATATTCACCTACCTCTGGTCTGCGTCATACTGTTCAAAAATGCGGCGATATGCGGGAGAACGTGACATTAGGTCATCATGCGACCCAACGGCTTCTAAACGGCCGTTTCTCAACACCACCACCAAATCTGCCCAGCGAATCTGCGAAAGCCGGTGCGTAATCAAAAAAGTCGTCTGCCGCTCAGCCGCCCGCACAATCGCCCGCTGAATCTTATCCTCCGTCGCACTATCCACCGCACTTGTCGAATCATCCAGCACCAAAATACGCGGGTTCGTCAAAAAAGCGCGCGCCAAAGCCAGCCGCTGCCGCTGCCCGCCAGAAAGCGTCACCCCCCGCTCCCCAATCACCGTGTCATAGCCATCCTTAAAGCCCATAATAAACTCATGCGCCTGTGCTGCCTTGGCCGCCTCAATCACCTCATCCCGTGTCGCTCCCGGGCAGCCAAAGGCGATATTGTCTGCAATCGAGCGCGAAAACAAAAAAATGTCCTGCTCAATAATCGAAATTTGCCGCCGCAGCGCCGCCAAATGCCAGTCACGAACATCAATGCCATCGACCAGCACCCGCCCCTGCCACACATCATAGGTGCGGTTAATCAGCTTCATCAGGCTACTCTTGCCAGACCCCGTTTGGCCTACCACAGCCACCGTTTGCCCCGGTGACACAGCAAACGAAATATCCTGTAACACAGGAACGCCCTCTACGTAACCGGCCGTTACCTGCTCAAATCGCACAGCTCCTTCAATTTCTTTCTGCACACCACCTGCATTCTCATCCAGATTTGTTTCTGCATTAATCAAAGCCAAAATACGGCGGGCACTTGCCAAACCCAGCGACACACGAGAATACGCGACCAATGAAATGAATGTTGGAAAGCCAAACAGCGTAAGCAGCCCCATATAAGCCACCAAATCCCCCACAACAACCTGTCCGGCACGATATAGAAGCAGCACATGGGCAAATCCAACTGCCTGCGTAATACCCAGCAAGAGCAATGGTAAAAAGCGGGCTTCAACACGGCCTTGCTCAACTGCACCATCCCGGTATTCACCTGCGTTTACTTCAAACAAATTAATTTCCTGAAATTCCTGGGCACTGCCTTTTACCATTTCAATCCCGTCGATTACTTCTGCCAGACGGCTGTTCATGCGCCCAAAAGCGAGGCGCACCCGGTCGGCGATGGGGTTGAGGGTTTGCAAATAACGCCTGAGCGCCCAAATGTAGGCAATAATGTAAAAGAGGGGCGCCAGAATTAACTGCCAATGGTATTGGGGAGCCAGCACCAGCGGCATAATCATGAAGTTGGCAGACCCTACCACCAGATTCACTCCGGGACTGAGCATCAGGTTAATTTCGCGCACATCGTTTGTGGCGCGTGCCATTGTGTCGCCAACGGGCTGCAAGTCGTGGAAGGTCATGGATTTTCCCAACAGGCTGACGTACAGCTCTTCGCGGATGTCTCGTTCCAACCGCTCTCCAAGTACGGCGCTGGAGAAGTTACGGCCCATTTGCAGCACGGCTCGCACTGCCTGACTGATGATAACAGCAACGGCCGTCCACCCAATAAACCGCAAATCCCCCACACCCGCGGCATTAAACGCCCGCCCAATCAACACCGGCACAACTGCCGCCAGCGCCGCATTACCAAACGCCCCCACAAACATGACCACAATCAACAATTTATGCCGTTTCAGGTGGGAAAGTACCCATTTTAGAGTGGTACTTTTGTCAGAGTCGAACGATCTATTAACGTCAAATTCACTCAAGATAACACGCCTTTATTTTAGGATTATGCATATCAAAATTTTTACACAAACAGCAGAAGTAACAGCCATGATTTTTTCTGAGTCGATATTGCAAACATTCAACACACAAATTCAAGATCCCCCGGCTTATTATCCCACACCAACGGTTGTGGAGCATACGCCAATTTTAATGGCGCACCAGGTAGACAATGTGATAACCATGAACCGCGTAACAGTCATTGGCTCCAGCGGATCCGGCAAATCAACCCTTGCTCGTGAGTTAGGCAAAAAAATGGGGCTTCCAGTCATTCATTTAGACAAATTTTACTGGCACCCCGGCTGGGTTGGTACGCCATTTTCAGAATGGCAGGCCACTGTTCAGCAGTTAATCACAGCCGATAAATGGATTATCGACGGCAACTATCGCAGCACATTGGATATTCGGCTGCAAGCTTCAGACACCGTCGTTTTTTTGGATTTACCCCGTTGGCTGTGTGTGTACAGGGCCATGAAGCGGCGAATTCAGTACCGCAACAAACCCCGGCCAGACATTGCCAGAGGCTGTAAAGAGCGTCTGTTTGACCCCAATTTCCCCCGCTTTATACGTTGGATTTGGGACTACCCCAACCGCGCCCGGCCAGATGTGCTGCGCCGTTTGAACCGCCTGGAAGGCAAGCAAGTGATTTGGCTGCGTTCCACCAAAGATGTCAACAGCTTTTTGGCAGACCCAACAGGCTGGCAGGCGACAACGCCATCTTTTGATGAAGAGTTTTTGGAATTTCTGGAACGCTCCCGGCAAATCAAAGGCTCCCAATCTACCCAATAGCGTGTTTTTCACATCTACGGCTTGTGGATGTGGCTGTGGTGCAATTTTTTGTAGATTGGGCCGTGTGGTGTGAGGGTGCTTTGAATGAGGGTCACGGCCGTTACCGGCCACACCACACGTTTTACTTCTGCTCCCCAATTCACCCCTTTGAGCAATCGCTTATCTTTTACCCGGCCTAATGTGAGATGTGGGCGAAACGGCCGTTTCTCTTGCGGCCAGCCCAGTGCTGCCACCCCATTGGCAATACCTGCCTGCAATTGTGCCAACTGAGACATCGCCGCATCTGTTCCGGCCAGCCCCACCCAAATAACACGAGGCTGACGCTTGTTAGGGAACGCCCCCAATTCAGACAGGGTTAGTGAAAAGGGCATACATTGGGCGGCGGCGTTATCCATCACTTGTTGAACGGCCGTTATTTGTGAAACGGCCGTATCCCCCAAAAAGAACAACGTCAAATGCATCTGCTCCGGGCGCACCCAGCGCACAGCCCCTTTGGGCATTTGCCCGTCCAGCACCGAAACCGCCCCTGTCAACACCTGCCGGACATCATCCGGACATTCCAACGCAATAAACAACCGTCTTTTTTCTTCACGCATACCCCCATTTTACGCCACAACCGGCAAAAGAGATAAAAAAAGCCGTTGGCATTATTTACCAACGGCAGTCATTTAGACTTGTTCCTAAATAAATTGGACACGGATTAAGGCAGAAAACACGGATGAAAATAATTTATAAATCTGCGTCCCCAAAATCAAATTCAACTATGACTCATCGGCCTTTGCCGCGTGAATGGCGCTGGGCAGGGAACGGCCGTTTCCTTCTGGAATCATCATCTTCCCAGACTCATCCGCTGGCTCCTGTATCAACGCCTCACCATCCACCAACGCAATCGCCAACACATCATCCAGGTGACTCACAGGAACGAGCATCACATCCTCCCGTACCCGATCAGGCAGTTCAGGAATATCCTTGGCATTGTCCTTGGGCAAAATGACCGTCTTAATGCCGGCACGATGGGCGGCAATAGTCTTGGCCTTCAAGCCGCCGATAGCCAGCACTTTACCCCGCAGTGTCACCTCACCCGTCATGGCCACATCACGGCGTACAGGTTTGTGTGTAAATGCAGAAATAACGGCCGTTGCCATGGCAATACCGGCACTTGGGCCATCCTTCGGCGTTGCCCCATCCGGCACATGAATGTGAATGTTGCGCTGGTCAAAAATAGCAGGTTCCAATCCCAACCGGCGGGCATTTGCCCGGGCATACGTCAACGCCGCCTGCGCCGATTCCCGCATCACATCTCCCAGCGAACCGGTCAACGTAATTTTGCCATTCCCTTCGCTCAAACTCACTTCAATTGCCAGCGTATCGCCGCCAAAGCTGTTCACCGCCAGACCAGTTACCACGCCCACTTCATCCGTTTCTTCCACAACCCCATACTGAAACTTCTCAGGGCCTAAGAAGGTTGTTACATCTTCGGCCGTTACAACAAAGGGGCCGTTTTCTCCACCAGCCACCCGCACAGCCAATTTACGCACAATCGTGCCAATCGTCCGTTCCAACTGGCGCACACCGGCTTCCCGGGTGTAATGGCGCACAATTTTGCGCAGTGCCTCATCTGCAAACGCAATATCCACATGCGCCATGCCATGCCCTTCCTTCTGCTTCTTCACAAGATAGCCGCGAGCAATGGCAACCTTCTCATCTTCAATGTACCCCGGCATGGTAATCGTCTCCATGCGGTCTAGCAGCGGCGCAGGGATGGTGGAAAGCTGGTTAGATGTGGTAATGAAAATAACCTGACTCAGGTCAAACGGCACTTCCAAATAATGGTCGGTAAACGTGCCATTTTGTTCCGGGTCCAGCACCTCCAGCAAAGCCGCCGAGGGATCACCACGCCAATCTGCCCCAACTTTGTCAATTTCGTCCAGCACAATGACTGGGTTGCGTGTTTTGGCATCGCGCAGTGCCCGAATGATGCGGCCAGGAATTGCGCCAATGTACGTGCGGCGGTGTCCCCGAATTTCGGCTTCATCGCGCACACCGCCCAGGCTAATGCGTACCATTTCCCGGCCAATTGCCCGGGCAACACTGGTAGCAATGGATGTTTTGCCAACGCCTGGAGGGCCATTCAAGTTGATAATCGCACCGCGCATCTGTTCGCCAGCCAACTTGCGAACGGCCACATATTCCACAATGCGGTCTTTGACATCTTCCAAACCGTAGTGGTCTTCGTCTAAAACCCGGCGCACATTTTCAATATCCAGGTTGTCTTCTGTCATGGTTTGCCAGGGCAGTTCTGTCAGCCATTCCAAATAGGTGCGAATCACACCTGCTTCAGCAGATTGTGGTCCCTGGTATTCCAGTCGTTTTAATTCTTTTTCGGCGCGCTCTTTTGCCAGCTCTGACATGCCGATGCTGTTGATTTTTTGCCGCATTTGGGTGGCAAAATCTTCGCCTTCGTCACCAAGTTCTTTGCGAATGGCTTTCATTTGTTCGCGCAGGAGATATTCACGCTGGGCTTTGTCTGCCCCCCGGCGAGCATCTTGCTGAATTTTGTTGCGCACTTCGGCAATGCGTAGTTCTTGTTCCAGGTATTCTGTGACGGTTTTGAGGCGGACACGGCCGTTTAGCTCCAACAGCAGCGCCAACTCAATTTCAAACGGCACATTAATCAACCCGGCAATAAAATCTGCCAATTCTCCGGCGTTCCGGCGGGTGCGCGTATTGGCCATAATTTGCTGGTTTGCTTCGCCCAGTGCTTCAGCATACTGCTCCAGGTAAGCAATTGCTTCTGCCATTGCCTGCGGATCATCTTCATCCAGCCCTTCTGGCAGGGGCGAAAATGTGCCCACCAAAAATGGATCCCGTTCGAGCAGTCCATCAAAGCGAACGCGATGCTTGAGTTCAACAAGCATCTGCACGCCGACATGCGGCGCACGTAAAATATCCCGCACCCGTGCCAAAATCCCGATTGGCGCCAGGTCTTTTTCGCCGGGATGTTCCGTTTCGGCGTTATATTGCACCAGAATGAGCAGATCGCCTTTGTTTTCAATGGCTGCTTGTGCTGCCGCCAGGGATCTTTCGCGGCCTACGGATATGGTGGTGGTAATTCCAGGAAAAACAGCCCCACCACGAAGGGGAACGGCTGGAAGAATCGAGGGGTTTTGTTCAGTCATTTTCACTTCCTCTACGAGTAAAAGTTTGTCTCTGCGCACATGGCCAACGTTGAACGGCCGTTTACCTGTAAAAATACAATCAATAACAGCGTTAATAAACTCAGTATGAAATTGGCATGTGCTTTTCTCAATAGGTCAAAGGTCGCAAGCAGTCGTCCTACAAGTGACGCAATAGTCCCATCCCCTCACACCTTAGGACAACCGTATTTTGATACAGTTTTCTTACGATACACTTTTCGGTAAAGAAATGGGGTTACTTGAGGCGTAGGTACTGCTCCCTTGATGGGTACGATTCTAGTTGATTCATGCTGAAAATCAACCGGATTGCATTGGAATCGTGTTAGAAAAAGGTGCGGGTTTAACCATGACAGCCAGCGTGTTTACGGGATTGGTGACACGGCTAAACAAGTTAAACAGACGCATCACACGGCGAAAATAGGGGGGCATTTCCGCCAGTTGATGACATTGTTCAAAACCAAATGGCTGATAAAAGGGCACCAATGATGAACCGCAGGTTAACCAAATGGGCTGTGTTTGGTTAGCCAGCAGCCGTTTGATAATGGCAGAGGCTACGCCTTGCCTGCGCCATTCTGGCAAGACGGCAATGGATGCCAGTTCCAGAGATTGGTCCCGGTGCACTTTTATTTGTCCACAGCCAATGATTTGGTTTGCGGCATCTACGGCCACAATGAACCGGGACCATTTGATGCCTAACGGGTTGAGCCGGTTGGCGCGGATTATTTTTTTGATGATGGGTTGTTCGTTGGCGGCCGCCTGCCGCAGTTGATACGGCCGTTTCTCTACTGTCATACTGCATCACACCCAGCAGCTAATCCAGTTTGCCCGTGCGGCTAAAACGACGCATTTTCGCCAGCATCAACAAAAAAGCACCGACGGCTGAAAAGAAAGCCAGCACAATCTTCGTCGCGTCAACGATGGGTTCTACATGGACACCATTTGGCCCGATGATGACAGCGGCAACCGGCCTGGAAACAGCACCCCCGCCGCCGCCGCCACCGCCGCCAAAACCCACGTTTTCGGCCGTTTCATCAACCGCTTGCTCATTCACACCCCCGCCGCCGCCAAAACCAACCCCCAAACCGATGGATACTTCCGAGGCATTGATGACGGTATATTCTCCATCCTGGACTGGTTCAGAAAATACGGCTGATGGTTGAGCCACATCAAACAGCCGTGCCAACAACTCTGCCGCTTTTTCGGCATTTGGCACTTGTTCCATGATGAGTTGGTTTAGATTGGACATAAAAGCCTCCCTTGAAAATAAAGATTAATTGATTAAAGAAGAAAGAATCATGCTGCCGCAGCTTCCTTGCTGCATTTACCACCTGCCACATTCTAAAAATTAAAGAGATTGAAGACAGGTTCTTTTGTCACCTTGTCTCCCCATTACTTGCCGCGGGATATGGTTTTGTAAATGATGGTGAATGCCATGAACATAGCTGAAATCCCGATAACGGCCGTTCTGGTGACATTGTGAATTGGAAGCCGCTCACTCTCCAGGCCTGTGTAAGCGTAAACGGCCGTCGGCCACTGATAAACCACACCCCCATTTGGAAAGGGAATTGTGACCGAGCGCGATTCAAGCACAACGGCCGTATCTCCCACCCGCACAGGCGCAGTCGTTCGTGTTTGTACATCCAAAAAGTTTTTACCTTTCATCAACACATTCCTTTTGCAATCTTATATCCCCCCTTCTGCCTATTGGCCTGCATAACCACTATTGCTACTGTAACACAA
>CAZRIB010000123.1:0-5431 GCA_964600035.1 uncultured Ardenticatenaceae bacterium
AATTATTCACTGCTTACCAATGACTGTTCCTGAGGAATTTCGGCAGGTTGTTCCTGACTGACAAAAACCAGTTGGTCATCTTCTACATCAATGCGAATGTGGGCACCTGCCGCAAATTCGCCTTTGAGAATTTTCACAGAAAGGGGACTTTCTACATACCGCTGAATCGCTCTCCGTAACGGCCGTGCCCCAAAGTCCTTATCAAACCCCTGTTTTGCCAACCAACGCTGCGCCGCTTCCGTCAGCTCAATCGTCACATGACTGTGCTCATTTAGCCGCTCATGTACTTCCTTAATTTGCAGCTTCACAATCTCCACCACATCATCTTCCGACAGCGGCTCAAAAATGATGATCTCGTCAATCCGGTTAATGAACTCGGGCCGGAAAGTGCGCTTCAACTCATCCTCAATGTGCTTGTGATTGGCTTCTTCATCCTGATCGCGCATACCGGCAAAACCCAGTGCGCCCGACTTTTTCACAAAGGATGTACCAACATTGCTGGTCATCACAATGACTGTGTTGCGGAAATTGACCACACGCCCTTGTCCGTCCGTTAAACGGCCGTCATCCAGCAGTTGCAGCAGCGCATTCCACACATCCGGGTGCGCTTTTTCAATTTCATCAAAGAGGACTACCGAATACGGCCGTCGCCGCACCTGCTCCGTAAGCTGCCCCCCCTGCTCATACCCAATATAACCGGGAGGCGCACCAAACAAACGGCTCACTGTATGCTGCTCACGGAACTCACTCATATCAACCCGAATCAGCGCATCCTCATCATCAAACATAAACTCAGCCAGCGCCTTCGCCAGCTCCGTTTTACCCACACCAGAACTGCCCAAAAAGATAAACGACCCAATCGGGCGGCGCGGATCACTCAACCCCGAACGACTCCGGCGAATCGCATCCGCCAACGCCGCAATCGCCCGATCCTGACCCACAATGCGCTCATGGAGCCGCTCCTCCATATGCAGAAGCTTCTCCGCCTCCGTCTCCATCATCTGCGTTACAGGCACACCCGTCCAGGCAGCAATCACCTCCGCAATATCCTGGTCATCCACAATCTCATCCAGCATATGCTCACGCTGCCACTTCTCCCGTGCTGCCTGATACTCCCCTTCAACCCGCAGGCGCTCAGCACGCTTAATCGCCGCACGCTCATAATCACGCACTGTATGCGCCTCTTCTTCTTCCAGAATCAGCTTATCCAGCGCGCGCTTCATCTCCTTCAACTCAGGCGGGAGCGTCTGCAAAGCTACCCGCAGCTTCGCTGCCGCCTCATCTATCAAATCAATCGCCTTATCAGGAAGCTGCCGGTCTGTCACATACCGGTGAGAAAGTCGGGCCGCGGCCACCAATGCTTCGTCCGAAAACTTAACACCATGATGTGCCTCATAACGGTCACGCAAACCACGCAGCATCTCAATGGTTTCTTCTACGCCCGGCTCATCAACAAACACAGGCGCAAAACGGCGTTCCAATGCACTATCCCGCTCAATATATTGGCGGTACTCATCCAGTGTCGTCGCTCCCACGCATTGCAGTTCCCCTCTTGCCAGGGCTGGCTTCATCATATTACTGGCATCCATTGCCCCTTGAGCCGAACCAGCCCCCACAACAGTGTGCAATTCGTCAATAAAGAGAATTATCTCGCCTTGTGCGCGTTTAATTTCTTCCATAGCGGCTTTTAGTCGTTCTTCAAATTCGCCCCGGAACCGGCTGCCGGCAATCATGGCCCCCAGGTCTAAGGAAAGCACACGTTTGTTCATTAAGTTCTCCGGCACATCGCTTTCAATAATTTTCTGGGCTAACCCTTCAACGATGGCCGTTTTACCTACACCAGCTTCACCAATAAGCACCGGGTTGTTCTTTGTGCGGCGGCTCAATACCTGGATAACCCGCAAAATTTCATCGTCCCGGCCAATGACCGGGTCTAGCTGGCCGTCTCTGGCCATTTGTGTCAAATCACGGCTAAATTTTTCCAGTGTACGGTAACGGCTTTCTGCCTGACGGTCTGCTACACGTTGTCCGCCGCGCAAAGCTTTAATGCCATCCAAAACCCGTTCTCTGGTAACGCTAAATGCCTGCAAAATGCGGGCGGCTGGCGTATTACGCTCGCTCAAAATGGCCAGGAAGATGTGCTCTGTGGAGATGTATTCATCTTTCAGGCGGTTGGCCTCGCCCTGTGCCAGTTCCAGGACTGTGCGAATTCGTGGTGTGTAAAAAATTTGGCCGACACCGCCGCCATATACGGCCACTTTGGGGCTTGCTTTCAGTTCTTCGTCTATGCGTTGAATCATGGCGGCAACATCAACATCCAGTTCCTGAAGTATTTGCGGAACTGCGCCATCTTTTTGTTGAAGCAGTGCCATAAACAGGTGTTCTGTATCTACTTGTGAATGGCCGTAGCGCTGCACCAGTTCATAGGCGCGGGCAGCAGCATCTTGGGCGCGTTCTGTAAATCGGTCAAATCGCATAATGTTCCTCTTTAATTTAGAGATTGGTGATAGGTTGTTTGGCGTTTGCCCCGATATTTATGGTAATCGCCAATCTCGAATGTCGTCGTTTGGGGCATGGTGGAAGTTTAACGGTATTCCATTGGATTCATATAAGAACTGTATAGGCAAATGATAAGCGATTGCTACCAAATCCGTATGCCTTCTTCGTCGTAGTCGTCTCCCCACGCCAGAATTTTGTAGGGTGTTATTTCGATGAGCCGCCATTCGGTGGAGTCGTCGTAACGAAAGTCCCATTCAAATTTGTGGAAGAAGTAGTCGGCGACTTTGTTGACGGTTTGGCGGTTGGCGACGTGGGCTTCGCCTTCGATAATGATGACCTGGTTGGGGTCTGGCAGGGCGAGGGCGACGGATTGGTTGTTGTACATGTTGTAGAATTTTTGGGTGTCGGAGCCGGTGGCGAGGTAGATTTTGTTGTCTAGCCAGACGTACCAGACAGGCACGAGGTGGGGACGGCCGTTTGCACGGACAGTTGCCAGCCATATGGTTGTTTCTCGGCCTAATCTGGCTTCTAATGCACGCCAGCGAGCCGGGTTGCGTCGTTTCACGGGAGCCTTACCTGCATGATTTTGGGATGATTATACAAGATGAAAGGCTATGTGACAGTGTGCAATTGATTGTGCTGCCAAACGGCCGTTTCTATATTTGCCTCAATACCCAGCCACTGTGGCAGCAATTTACCAAGCAGGTGTGGGCGGCCAGTGGTAATAAACCGTTTTTTGCCACTTTGTGTTGGTGTGGCAAGCTGGTTTTTGGCCGTCAGCAGTCGATTCATTTGGCGCACAATGGCTGGGGCCGGGTCAATGAGGTAAACCTGTTCACCGGTAATACTGCGGATTTGCTCGGCGACAAACGGGTAGTGGGTGCAGCCCAACACGATGGTATCTGCACCGGCTTGCAGCATGGGAGTGAGAATGGTCTGCAAGAGAACGGCCGTTTCCGGAGCATCCCCCTTCCCTGCTTCAATCAAATCCACCAGCCCCACACATGGATTCTCAAATATCTGCACATGACTGGCATACCGTTCCATTAAAAAAGCATACCGCTGACTTTGAAACGTACCAGCCGTGGCCAGTACACCCACTTTGCCACTTTGGGTCAAGTTGGCCGCCGGCTTTACTGCCGGTTCCATACCGACAAAATCAACCTGGGGATAGCGGCGGCGAAGCTCGGTGAGGGCCGCGGCGGTGGCTGTGTTGCAGGCCACCACAATTTGCTTCACGTCTTGCGCCAGCAGGAAGCGGGTAATGCCATCACTAAAGCGCAAAATTTCGACGGCGGAGCGAGAACCGTAAGGCACGTGCTGCTGGTCGGCAATGTAAATCAGGTGTTCCTGCGGCAGTTCTGCCAAAACATGGCGCACAACAGACAGCCCACCTATCCCTGAGTCGAAAATGCCAATGGGTCGGGAATCGCTCATGGCTGGTTACTGCATACGGCCGTTTTCTGCCGCGGCCTGGATAAATCCCTTAAAGATGGACAGCATCTTCTCGTCTTGTTTGATCAGGTTTTCCGGATGCCATTGTACGCCCAAAGCAAAGGGATGGCTGGGGATTTCTACGGCTTCGACAAGGCCGTCAGGGGCAACGGCCGTTGCCACCAGCTCTGGCGCCAAATCACGAATGCCTTGATGATGCAGACTGTTGACGGCCGTTTCCTGCGTACCAACCAACCGCGCCAACAAAGAATCCTCTGCAACAGAAACCGAATGCGCCAAATAATCACGCGGAAAAGTCTTGAAAAAATCATGGCGAATCGCCCCAGGGAGCAAATCGGCCACATCCTCCCAAAGCGTTCCACCCAGCGCCACATTCAGCACCTGATGTCCCCGGCAGATGGCCAGCGTTGGCTTTTGCTCTGCAACAGCTTTTTGGGCCAGCCAAAGCTCCGTTTTATCCCGCTTTTCATCTATCCGGCTAACCTTATCGTGCATCTTCCCCCGATACACATCAGGGGATACATCACCGCCGCCGGGCAGCAGCAGCCCATCAATCCGGGCAAAAATCGCCGCCAAATCCTTCTGCGATAACCCCAATGGAATGAGCATCGGAATGCCGCCCGCTGCCTGTATTGCCTCTACATAGGTTGTGGGTGTGCCATACATTTGCAAAGTAGATTGAGCCGAAAACGGCCGTGTATACGTCGTACAGCCAATAATAGGTTTCACAATATCTGCTCCATCAAACAATCAACATATAAACAAAAAGGGTGAAAGCATACAGCCTTCACCCTGAAATTCTAACCAAATAATGCAATCGGTAACAAACTTCAATTAAATCATGGTACCGATTACTCAAGCCAGGCAAATCACCTGAGCAAAATTTTAATTAATAGACGCGTTTTTCCCGCAAACGAGCAGACTTACCAGTACGTTCACGCATGTAATACAATTTAGCGCGGCGCACATAGGCGTGGCGATGCACATCTACCTTTTCAATCAAAGGGGAGTTGTACAAAAAGGTACGCTCAACCCCAACGCCATTCGCGCCAATACGGCGGACGGTGAACGTCCGGTCATTACCGCCATTTTGCATGCGAATAATAATACCGCGAATAATCTGGACACGCTCATTTCTCTGGCCAACATTAATGCGATAATGAACGGTTACACTATCACCAATGTTCAACTCTGGAAGGTCACTCTTCGGTTCGTTATCAAAAGTTTTCAGCAGCAGGTCTGACATGTTCCTATCTCCACCAAGAATTTTTGCAAACCAAGTATATACCAACAGCCGAATTGGAGTCAGCCCCTATTGTTAGTTTGCAAATGTATGCGTTCAATAAAGCTGGAATTTTACTTTGTCGCCGGGTCTGTGAATTGTTTTCACACTTACCCGGCTCAGGCATAAAGATAGCCCGCCTTGCGGGCTAGAAACCGAAATATAACACGCCTTATGGTGAATGGCAAGCTTTTT
>CAZRIB010000123.1:5531-9907 GCA_964600035.1 uncultured Ardenticatenaceae bacterium
AAATAAAAAAGCCCCTGCAAGTTTGCGGGAGCTTTTGGGCTTGAAAGCAAATAAAATGATGTTGATTGAGATTATTTTGCTTTCTTTAAGACGGGAAGACCATTACGACTTTCAGAAACCATGTAACCTTCTGGAACTGCATCTAATGCACCGTCTTTCACTTCTTTGGCAAAGAAATAGATTGTCTGGGTACGGCCGTTTTTCAACGTTGTGTCACGCTTATGCAAGAAATACGTGTTACCCTTTGAATTTTTCACGCTATATGCCATGTCATACCTTCCTTTACAAGATAATGTCCAGGTTAAAATAAAAAACCCTGGCAACTTATTTGCCATAGTAGAGCAACTTGAGAGAGTTGGCAAGGAATTTGTCTGATTTCACATGAAAATTAACGCCTTTCTCCCGCTTTGACGACCATTTTGATGGCTGTTATACTCCTTTGCTGTTGCTTTCCCAATGGTGAATTCAATAACCGACATAAACAAAACAAGCTGGTCAGAAAAGCAGTAAGTGCCTGCCAAATATAAGGCACAACAAGCTGGTATGACTGGATGGAAAGAAAAATAATTATGGCAGAAAAACTAGTTTCCAGAACTGAAGATTTTAATGAATGGTACAACACAGTTGTGCTGCGAGCAGATATGGCCGACTATGGCCCTGTTCGCGGGACGATGATTGTCAAGCCCTATGGCTGGGCGCTTTGGGAAAATATCCAGAAGGCATTGGATACCCGTTTTAAGGCAACCGGGGTTGAAAATGCAGGCTTCCCCATGTTTATCCCTATGAGTTTTTTGCAAAAAGAAGCCCAGCATGTGGAAGGGTTTGCGCCAGAGCTGGCCGTTGTGACTCATGGCGGCGGGCAAGAACTGGCTGAACCGATTGTTGTACGGCCGACTTCTGAAACAGTCATTGGTCATACATATGCGAAGTGGGTGGAGAGTTATCGCGATTTGCCTATTTTGCTGAACCTGTGGAACAGTGTTGTCCGGTGGGAACTGCGAACGAAGCTGTTTTTGCGAACGCTGGAGTTTTATTGGCAGGAAGGGCATACGGCACATGCTACCCGCGAGGAAGCTGAGGCAAGAACGCGCATGATGCTGGATACTTATATTGACTTTGCAGTCAATGAAGCGGCCGTTCCTGTTATTCCCGGCATCAAGTCAGAAAAGGAACGCTTTGCCGGCGCCGTAGAAACGTTAACGATTGAGGCGATGATGGGTGATGGCAAAGCGCTGCAATCGGGTACGTCTCATCATTTGGGGCAAAATTTTGCCAAAGCGTTTGATATTCAGTTTTTGGACCAAAATAATACGCTGCAATATGCCTGGACAACGTCTTTTGGGCTGAGTACCCGCTTTATTGGGGCGATTATCATGACGCATGGTGATGATTATGGGCTGGTTTTGCCGCCGCGACTGGCGCCTTATCAGGTAGTGATTGTGCCAATTTACAAGAAGGATGCTGAGAAAACGGCCGTTTTGGAAACCGCCGCTCGCATTCAGCAAGAACTGGTTCAGGCAGGCATTCGCGTCAAGGTAGATGACCGTGACAACCTGACCCCCGGCTTCAAATACAACGATTGGGAACTGCGAGGCGTACCCGTGCGCATGGAAATTGGCCCGCGTGACCTGGCCAAAAATTCCGTTGCCCTGGCACGGCGTGATATTCCTGGTCGCGAAGGCAAGCAATTCGTCTCTCAAGACGGATTGGCAATTACAGTGCAAAATCTTCTGGATGAAATCCAGGCCAACTTGCTGGCACGCGCCACCAAATTCCGTGACGACAACACCCATGATGTCACCACTTACGATGAGCTGAAAGAAGCGGTCCAAACCGGCTTTGCCAGAGCCTGGTGGGCAGGCAGCAATGAAGACGAACAGCGCGTGAAAGAAGAGACCAAAGCAACCATTCGCTGTTTCCCGTTGGAACAGCCAGAAGGCAGCGGTACTTGTGTATTAACGGGCAAACCGGCGGATAAAGTGGCGATATTTGGAAGAGCCTATTAGTTGAACAGTCAAGTCGTCTAGCAATCAGCTAATAAGGGGTTTTGTTATGGAAGCATTGGGAATCAACGTTGGATATTTAATGTTGCAGGTTTTTTGTATCATCGTCCTGCCTCTCTTAATTGTTATGGGAATCGTTTACTGGCTGATACAAAAATCTTCTCTCAAGAAAGCTGACATTGTCACGACGATTTCTGTCACCGATGAAGGATTAACAATCCCCAAAAAGTTACTACCTGATGCAGCCAACTTTGTGGTTTATCAACAAAAAGACAAAATTATTCTCGTCGCTAAGTCGGAGAGTTCAGCAGGGCAATAGTTAAACTACCAGACAATTGACCATCAAACTACTCGACTAATAGACTACCGGGGGGGAATGACACATGAGACTTTCAAACGCCTTTGGCAAAACATTACGTAATGCTCCGGCTGACGCCGAGTTAATCAGTCATCAACTGCTGATTCGGGGGAATTTTATACGGCCGTTAGCGGCTGGCATTTACACCTACATGCCGCTGGGCTATCGCGTCATTCGCAATATTTGGCGCATTATCGCTGAGGAAATGGATGCCATAGGCGGGCAGGAAATGTGGATGCCCAACCTGCACCCTGCCAGCATTTGGGAAGCTACTGGTCGCAAACACACGATTGATGTCCTGATGTCATTTCAGGCAGGAAACGGCCGTGAATACATCCTTTCCCCCACCCACGAAGAAGTCGTCGTAGACCTGACCCTGCGCGAAATAGACAGCTACCGGGACTTACCGCAAATGGTTTACCATTTCAGCAAAAAATTCCGCAATGAACAACGGGCACGCGGCGGCCTCATTCGCCTGCGCGAATTTTTGATGAAAGATGCGTACACACTGGACACAGACGAAGCTGCCCTGAACGACTATTACCCCAAAATGGTTCAGGCCTATTTCAATATTTTTAACCGCTGCCACGTGCCTGTGGTGGCGGTCGATGCTGACGTGGGCGCAATGGGGGGCAATGCTTCTCAGGAATTTATCTACCCCCACCCGCAAGGTGAAGACACATTTATTGTGTCGGAAAAAGGGACATATGCAGCCAATGTGGAAGCCGCGGAGTTTATCCGGGAGGGGGACCCGCCTGCCCAGTTAGCCCCCCTGGAAAAAGTGCACACACCCAATTGCAAGACCATTGCAGATGTGGCCGCCTTTATGGGTGTGCCTGCCAGCCAAACGTTGAAGGCTGTGTTTTATTGGTGGACGCCCTTTGGTACGACTGAGGATAACGGCCGTTTCATTTTCGGTGTGGTA
Organism: uncultured Ardenticatenaceae bacterium; assembly: GCA_964600035.1. Lineage (GTDB taxonomy): Bacteria > Chloroflexota > Anaerolineae > Promineifilales > Promineifilaceae > CAZRIB01. Next base: position 8,818 of record CAZRIB010000123.1, read on the forward strand.
CGCGGCGACCTGGACATCAACGAAGTAAAATTTGCCAATGCCTTGGGCGGCGGCCAACTACGCCCCGCCACCGAAGAAGAAATTCGTGCAGTTGGAGCAGAACCCGGCTTTGCTTCCCCCATTGGGCTGCGTGTCGCCTCCTCACCAGAAGAAGATGGCGTATTGGTACTGGCCGACATATCCCTTCAAGCTGGCGGCAACTTTGTGTTTGGCGCAAACGAGCCAGATTACCACTTTAGCGGCGCCAACTACCCACGCGACTTTTCTGTCACAATAATGGCCGACATTGCTCAGGCCAACACCGGCCATTTGGCTCCTGATGGCAGCCGTCTGGTTGCCAAACGAGGCATTGAAGCAGGCCATTGCTTCAAATTGGGCACACGTTACAGTACGGCCGTTGGCGCAACCTATTTAGACGAAAACGGCACACCCCAACCCATTTACATGGGGTCTTATGGCATTGGCCTGGACAGACTCATGGCCATTATTGTAGAAGCCCATCACGATGACGACGGCATCATCTGGCCGCCATCCGTTGCCCCATACCACATTCACCTGATGCACATTGGCAAAGGCGACGATGTGCGCCAAACAGCAGAGGCTTTATATCAGCAGCTTCAGCAAGCCGGATTTTCTGTGCTGTATGATGACCGTGAATTAAGCGCCGGTGTCAAATTCAAGGATGCCGACTTGATTGGTATTCCCTGGCGCGTGGCCGTTGGCAGTCGGGCATTGGCTGAAAATTGTGTGGAAGTAAAGTCCCGCCAAAGCCGCGAGCGCGTCAATGTTCCCCTTACTGAATTGATTGCCTATTTACAATCAGCCACATAAATTTTTAACTTGCGAACATCCTTGTATTTTAACGCCCCAAGGAGCCTGGGTTTTTACTTGCTGCTTTGCATTGCTGCGCTTTTAACCGCCCCTTCACTGCTTTGACGAAATTCCTACCATTCTGGATCTTTTTTAATGCTACAATAAGGCCATTTGATGGCTTCATTAAATTAACCAGCACCTGTGTTCAGTCATCCTTATTCAGTTATCAGTGTGCGCCACCTCTGGAAAATGGATGCTGAAAAACGGATAACGGATT